>JAZTZA010000116.1:0-8345 GCA_045637185.1 Acutalibacteraceae bacterium | reverse complement strand
ATGCGCTGTGCCGCGTCCCGTTATACCGAGGCCAAGCTTGATGCTATTGCCGCCGAGCTTTTCCGCGACATTGACAGCGATACGGTCGATTTCGTCGACAACTATGATGCTACTTTGCTCGAGCCGACCTTGTTCCCCGTGTCGTTTCCGTCCATCCTTGTCAACGCAAACAAGGGCATCGCGGTTGGTATGGCATCCAACATCTGCTCCTTCAACTTGACCGAGGTCTGCGAGACCGAGATAGCCTATCTCAACGATAACGATTGCGACCTGTCCGAGACCCTGCTCGCCCCCGATTTCGCAGGCGGCGGCCAGCTTATCTATAACAAGGAGGAGCTTGACTCCATCTACAATACGGGAACGGGCAGCTTCCGCGTCCGCTCGGTCTACACCTATGACAAGGCGCAAAACTGCATCGACATCACCCAGATACCGCCCACGACCACAAGTGAGCAGATAATTGAAAAGGTAATCGAGCTTGTCAAGCTCAAGAAGCTGACCGAGATCAACGACATCCGCAACGAGACTGACCTCGGCGGATTGAAGATCACCATCGACCTTAAGCGCGGAGTTGATCCCGATGCCCTTATGAAGCGTCTGTTCCGTATGACTCCGCTTGAGGATTCCTTCCCCTGCAACTTCAATATACTTGTCGGCGGCGCCCCCTATGTAATGGGTGTCAGGGCAATACTTGACGAGTGGTCGGCATTCCGTACCGAATGTGTCCGCCGCCGTTATTGCCACGATCTTGATAAGGCAACCGAGCGGCTTCATCTGCTCAAGGGCCTGTCCAAGATACTGCTCGACATCGACAAGGCTATCCGCATAATTCGTGAGACAGAGGCGGAAAAAGAGGTCATTCCCAACCTTATGATCGGCTTCGGTATCGATCAGGTTCAGGCCGAGTACGTCGCTGAAATAAAACTGCGCCACCTTAACCGCGAGTACATTCTCAAACGCCTCGAGGATATCGAGGAGCTTGAGAAGAAGATAGCCGAGTATGAGGATATCCTCTCAAGCAAGCGCAAGATACACAAGGTCATCATCGGCGAACTGCGCGAGGTCATCCGCAAGTACGGACAGCCCCGAAAGACCGAGATACTTTATGATCAGCCTGAGGATTATGCCGATGTTCAGGAGGAAATTCCTGATTACCCTGTGACCCTCTTTTTCACCCGCGAGGGCTATTTCAAGAAGATCACACCTCAGTCCCTGCGTATGAGCGGCGAGCACAAGCTCAAGGAAGGGGACGAGATCGCGCAGACGGTCGAGTCGCATAATACCGCACATTTGCTCTTCTTCACTAACAAGCATCAGGTCTATAAGGCGACCGCAAACGATTTTGAGGACTCCAAGACCTCGGTGCTGGGCGACTTCGTTGCAAGCAAGCTCGGTATGGAATCGGACGAGGTGCCGCTCTATATGGCCACCACCGACGATTACAGCGGCTTTATGCTCTTCTTTATGAGCAACGGCAGGGTCGCCAAGGTGCCGCTGAGCGCCTATGAGACAAAGACCAACCGCAAGAAGCTTATTAAGGCCTATTGCGACAAATTCCCTGTCTCAGCCTTTGCGGCCGAGAGGGAAGAGTGCGAGTATATGATTCGCTCGACGGGTGGCAGAGTGTTGTTGCTTTCCACCGCCCTTGTTGCCGCAAAGACCACAAAGGACACGCAGGGCATTATGGTTATGACTCAGAAGAAGGGCCAGACGGTAGCGTCGGCCGAGCGCTATAAGGAAGGCAGTTTGGCAAAGCCCCATCGCCATCGTCCCAAGACCCTGCCCGCAGCAGGACAGATGCTTGCTACTGAGGAAAAAGGGGAGCAGTTGTCATTTGAATAAAACGAAATCGGGACCGATAAACCATCGGTCCCGACCGGACAACAAGCAGCAAACGCAAACGTGTTTCGATGTTGTCTGAAGATAGTTTGTGACAGCCCTTTAGCTTTATTCTGGCAAATGTCACCAAACAACACAGCATATTCAACAAAATCTTTCAAATCCTTATTTTTTTTATTGACAAACAGTGCTGTTTAATGTGATAATATAGATTGAGGTATACTTTATGAGAGTTATAACCGGTTCCGCTCGCGGTCGAAAATTGAAAACCCTTGAGGGTACTGATCTTCGCCCTACCACCGATAAGGTAAAGGAGTCGATGTTCAATATCCTGCAGTTTTGCATCGAGGGACGCCGCGTGCTCGACCTTTTTGCAGGGTCGGGTCAGCTCGGGATCGAGGCTCTCAGCCGAGGCGCAGAAAGTGCCACCTTCGTCGATGCCTCAAAGAATGCGGTCGCAGTTGTTAAGCAGAATTTGCAGACGGTCGGCCTTGCGGAGAACGCCCGCGTGGTCTGTACCGATTCAATCAGCTTTTTGCGTACCGCTGAACAGCAGTACGATATCGCTTTTCTTGACCCGCCCTATGGTAACGGCCTGCTTATCAAGGCGATGGCCCTTTTGCCCGAGGTTATGAGCGAGTACGGTATCGTCGTTTGTGAGCATCCGTCAGATGAGCATCTGCCCGATTCCTTCGGCGGATTTGAACTGCAAAAGCACTATCGGTTCGGTAAGATTACCCTTACCGTCTATCGCAAGGAGGCGCAAGAGTGAAAGATATAGTTGCCGTTTGCCCCGGTAGTTTTGACCCCATCACACTGGGACACCTTGATATCATCGTCCGCGCATCCAAGCTTTTCAGCAGGGTAGTAGTGGCGGTTATGGGCAACGATGCCAAGCGTCCCGTCTTTTCCCTTGATGATCGTGTCCTGCTTATCCAGAAGGTCATCGACGAATATAAGCTTGAGAACGTCGTGGTCGACGCGTCGGACGAGTTGCTTGCCGACTATGTCCGAAAGGTCGGTGCAAAGGCCATTGTTAAGGGTCTGCGTGCAGTTTCCGACTTTGAATACGAGTTCCAGATGGCCCTGACCAATAAGAAGCTTAATCCTGATGCGGACACCGTCTTTTTGACCACCTCCGCGGAGAATATGTACCTTAGTTCCAGTCTGGTTAAATTACTGGCGGCGAAGAACGGAGATATCAGTGAGTTGGTTCCGCCGGTGATTCATGATTATATTAAAGAGAAATTAAGCAGAAAGGAAGATTAATTATGAATATGGAAGAATTGCTGGAGCAGCTTGACGAGCTGTTGGACAAGGGAATGCGTTTCCCCGGCGGACGTGTGGTTGTCGAGACTGAGAAGGTTCGCACCCTCATCGACAATATGCGCCTGAATATGCCGCAGGAGGTCAAGCAGGCGAGGGGTATCGTTGCCGACCGCGTTGAGATCATCAACAACGCCAAGCGCGATGCCGAGATCACCATTCGCAACGCCGAAGAGCGCGCAAAGGCTCTTGTTGCTCAGGAGGAGATCACCAAGCTCGCTCAGCAGCGTGCTAACGAGATCGTTGCTCAGGCACAGACCAAGAGCCGCGAGATGAGAAAGGCCGCGCAGGACTTCGTCGAGGAGATTATGCGCCGCGCTGATGAAGGTCTCTCCGAGAACCTCAACGAGCTCAGAAAGACCCGCGCTTCTCTTAAGCCGCAGGCACCTGCACAGAGAGCTGAATGATTCATCTTTCTCAAACGGCCTTGTAAAATGGGTCGAATAGTTTAAAAACCTTATATTTTTCGTCAAAATGCACAGAAGAACAATTGTTCTTCTGTTCATTTTTTGTATATTTTGGGGGCGAAATTCAATTTGTTGCGTATTTTGGCGCAACCACCACAACATATTGTGCTTTCACGAAAAATATAAAAATCAGCGTTTTGCCAAGGCGGTTTTATATTGAAAAATCATTGATATAGTACTATAATAACATTGTAAGTACACCGAAATGGCGCAAAGTGGTGCAAAGTGGTGCAAAATCAAGGATTTGAGGTAACTTTTTATGACATTTGTCGGTTCACATCTTCATAATGTCGATAAAAAGGGCCGCATCTTCATCCCCGCGAAGTTTCGCGAGGGATTGGGTGACGGCTTCTATGTCGCTTTGCCCATCGACGGACAGGAGTGCCTGACCATCTACCCGATGGAGCGCTGGCAGGAAATTCAGCGCCGCATCGATGCCCTGCCGATAATGCAGCAGGTTGTCGTTCAGCGTCAGTTCGTCGCAATGGCGGCTGAAGCCGAGTGCGATGCACAGGGTCGCGTGCTCATTCCTGCGATCCTGCGATCCTATGCACACATTGAGGACAGCGCCTATGTAGTCGGCACCAACTCGACCATCGAGATCTGGTCAAAGGAATCGTGGGACAAGAAGATGTCAGAGATCAACTCCACCTCCTTTGCATCGGTTATGAGTCAGTACCTTTTCTAAATTGTAAGAGCTATGGAATTTCATCATAAAACAGTCCTGCTTGAAGAAGCAGTCGAATTATTAAACGTAAAGCCCGACGGCATATATATTGACGGCACGACCGGAGGCGCGGGCCACTCAAGGCTCATCGCTTCAAAGTTGAAGGGCGGCCGCCTCATCTCCTTGGACAAGGACCCCGACGCTATCAAAGCGGCAGGGGAGAGGTTGGCGGAATATCCCTGTGCCACCGTTGTGGAGAGAGATTTCAGCCTCTTTGACGAGGTGCTTGATGAAATGGGCATCGACAAGGTAGACGGAATGCTTCTCGACCTCGGAGTGTCCTCACATCAGCTTGATAAGGCGGAGCGCGGCTTCTCCTATCATCAGGACGCACCACTTGATATGCGAATGAGCCAAAAGGGACTTTCGGCGCGCGACATCGTAAATGAATATGACGCCGACACCCTTGCACGAATTCTAAGGGAATTCGCGGATGAGAAATTCGCCTACAGAATTGCAAACGCCATCGTCAACGCGAGGGCAAAGGAACCCATCGAAACCACCCTTCAGCTTGCAGATATTGTTTCGTCTGCGGTTCCTGCTTCAGCAAGACGTGACGGACACCCCGCACGCAAGACCTTTCAGGCCATACGGATCGCGGTCAACGGAGAGCTCGATTGCCTGTCGCTGTTTTTGGATAAGGCCATCGACCGACTCAACCCTGACGGAGTGATATCGATAATCACCTTTCACTCCTTGGAGGACAGAATGGTCAAGCATCGCTTCGCAGAATGGTGCGTCGGATGCACCTGTCCGCCTGATTTTCCAGTTTGTGTCTGCGGCAAAAAACCAAAAGCCAAGCTTGTTAACCGCAAGCCGATAGAGCCTACCGATGAGCAGGTAGGGGAGAACTACCGAGTCAGAAGTGCAAAGCTTCGCGGTTTGAGAAAGCTTTAATAAGAAAAATTTTAAGGAGGAAACAAAATGAGCAACTATTACGTGGATAGCTTTGCTTATGATTTTGACATGTTTGCACCTCAGCCCAAGCAGAAGAGCAACGTCGTCGAAATCCAGCGCAAGAAGAGCACCCCGTCGGATAACCGCTCATCGAGAAGTCCGCGCAGAGCTGCTTCCCGTAAGGCGCCGCTTGTTATGATGCTCATTTTGGTGCTTGGCCTTATCGCAGGTAACATTTATCTGCGTGTTCAGGTTACCGAGGTGACCAGCCAGATAAACTCCTACAGCCAAAAGCTTGAGCGTGCGATAAGCGAGAACACCTCTCTCGAGATGGAAATGGAAAATCGCGTTTCGCTTAAGAACCTCGAACAGTCGGCGCAGGAGATGGGAATGCAGAAGGCAGAGCGTTATCAGATACGCTACATCGACGTGCTGGACGGTGACAAGACCGAGGTCTTCAAGGACGGAGTTTTAGTAACCGCCAACGCAGAGGAATAGCTTTTGCCCGTCTTAAATATAATTCAATAGTTATCTTCTATGAGAGTTAGGACGGAAATGTTTTAACTCTCATTTCGTGATTTTTTGAAAGGAGAAAAAGTATGTCACAATCATCGACTAAATCAATGTGGTACCGTATGATTACGATAATTTTGGTCATATCTATCGGCTTTTTCGGCTGGGCATCCTTTAATCTTTTCAACATTATGATAGTCAACGGTGACAAGTATAAAGCACTTGCCGCCGAGCAGCAGCTTCAGGATACCACCCTCGCCGCAAAAAGAGGGGACATCTACGACCGTAACGGCGAGACCCTCGCCACAAGTGCAACGGCTTGGACGGTTTACATAACACCGCGCGACATCAAGGACGACCAAGAGCGTCAGCTTATTGCGGCGGGACTTAGCGAGATATTAGACCTTGATTACGAGAAGGTCTATAACCAAACTAAAAAGTCGACCTACTACGAGAAGATAGCAAGCGCTATTGAGAAGACCACCGCCGATAAGGTGCGCGAATTTATCAGCAAGAACAAGATAGGCTCAATGGTCGGACTTGACGAGACCACCAAGCGTTATTACCCTAACGAGAGCCTTGCTTCAACCGTGCTCGGCTTCGTAGGCACCGATAATCAGGGCCTCAGCGGCCTTGAGTCGCAGTATGACGAGAACCTGCGCGGAGTTGCGGGCCGAGTCATCGCCGCAAAGAATGCAAGGGGAGCCGATATGCCCTTCAGCTACGAAAAGGTTGTCGAGGCACAGTCGGGCAACAATTTGACCCTTACCATCGATAAGTACATCCAGTACGTAGCCGAGAAATATCTCGAAGAGGCGGTCGCCATCAATAACGTCACCAACCGCGGATGTGTCATCGTAATGAATCCCGACACGGGCGAGGTTTACGCAATGGCTACCAAGCCTGATTACAATCCCAACCAGCCCTTCGTTATCACCGATGAGGCGACCTTGGCTGCCCTTGAGGAGTTGAAGGGAACCGACGAGTATTCAACCGCTCTTTCCAAGGCTCAGCAGGCACAATGGCGTAATAAGGCGGTTTCCGATACCTACGAACCCGGTTCGGTATTCAAGATTATGACAGGCTCCGCCGCCATTGAGGAAAAGGCGGTCGCGCTGACAAGCGGCTTCAGTTGTCCGGGATATATTGTCATCGCCGGCACAAAATATAATTGCCATAAGCATACGGGACACGGCGCCCAAACCCTTGCGAACGCCTTTGCAAATTCCTGCAACCCTGCCTTCATTCAGATAGGCCAAAACCTTGGCGTTTCGCCGTTTTTCAAGTATTTTCAAGCCTATGGCCTGACCGCTAAAACAGGCATCGACCTGCCGGGCGAAACGAGCCCCGTCGCAGGTGTTACCTACCACGACGGCAAGACGATGTCTATCGTCGACCTTGCGAGTGAGTCCTTCGGTCAGGGCTTCAACGTCACACCTATACAGCTGCTTACGGCGGTCTGTGCCTCAATCAACGGCGGCTATCTCGTCCAACCACACGTTGTAAACGAGATCACCAACGCCGACGGAAACGTTGTTAAGACGGTGAACACCGTCAAAAAGCGTCAGGTCATATCCGAGGAGACCTCGAAGCTTGTATGCAATCTGCTTGAAAACGTCGTGTCTGCAGGCTCGGGTAAAAACGCCTATGTCGCAGGCTACCACGTTGGAGGAAAGACGGGAACTTCGCAGAAGCTTGCGGGGGACGAAAGCGCCCGTGTAGCGTCATTCTGCGGCTTTGCACCTGCCTATGACCCGCAGGTTGCCGTACTTGTCGTGCTCGACGAGCCACACGGCGGTAACATCTACGGCGGTACTATCGCGGCCCCTGTCGCAGGACAGATCTTAGCAGACATATTGCCTTACCTCGGCGTCGAGCCCAAGTATAACGAGGCTGAGTCAGCGGCACTTGATAAAAAGACACCTTCAATGGTTGGCATGACGGTCGAAAAGGCCAAGTCGGAGCTTAAATCGGCAGGCCTGAATTATAAGGTCATCGGAGACGGCGAGACCGTCGAGCGTCAGGTACCGTCAGCAGAGCAGTCGATATCCGAAAACGGAACGGTCGTGCTCTACACGGGAACCGAGGCATCCACACTCGTTGAAGTGCCCAACT
This sequence comes from Acutalibacteraceae bacterium, assembly GCA_045637185.1. Lineage (GTDB taxonomy): Bacteria > Bacillota > Clostridia > Oscillospirales > Acutalibacteraceae > RGIG2206. The sequence continues at coordinate 461 of JAZTZA010000116.1, read as the reverse complement.
TTAACGGAATGACCGTGTCGGAGGTCAACCAGCTTGCAGGAAGCCTCTGCCTGAACGTCAAGTTCTCAGGAAACGCACTTACCGAGAGCGGAGTCGTTGCCTATGCTCAGGATTATCAGGAGAAGGCAAGCGTTGAGATCGGTACAGTTATTACCGTAAGCTTCCGTTCCGAAACGGGAAGCGACTGATTTGGAGGATTATTTATGAAGCTTAGCCAGCTTTTAGGAGAACTCCCTTACGGAGCACACGATGTCGAAATAACCGACGTTACCAACGATTCTCGCAAGGTAACACCGGGTATGGCCTTCGTCTGCATAAACGGAACCAATATGGACGGTCATAAATATGCCGTTGCCGCCGCTAACAAGGGCGCCGCCGCAGTTATTGCTGAGCACAACGTCGGCGTTTGCAGTCAGGTCATCGTACCCGATACAAAGCGCGCCTATGCAAAGATGTGCTCT
>JAZTZA010000115.1:0-11126 GCA_045637185.1 Acutalibacteraceae bacterium | reverse complement strand
TATCAGGGGGTAACGCAGGGAGAAATCCTGCGCCATACGAACCATTGCATCGTAAACGGAAGTGTCACCGTGGGGATGATAACGTCCCAGAACGGTAGCGACGGTGTCGGCGCACTTACGGTATGCCTTATCGGGAGACAGACCGTTCTCATACATAGTGTAGAGGATGCGGCGGTGGACGGGCTTGAGTCCGTCACGCACGTCGGGCAGGGCACGTCCGACAAGAACCGACATCGAATACTGCAGCATACTGTTGCGCACTTCATCGGTTATTTCAACAGGGTCGATCTTGGTCTCTTCATTACTGGGCCAAAATACGCTTTCTTGTTTAGCCATAACGTCTATCTCCTTTCCTTAGATATCAAGATCGGTCGCAAAGACCGCGTTTTCTTCAATGAAGCGGCGGCGAGGCTCGACCTCTTCGCCCATCAGCATAGTGAAGGTGGCGTCGGCCAGCTCGGCATCCGACATCTGCACCTGCAGAAGTGTTCTCGTAGTGGGGTCAAGGGTGGTCTCCCAAAGCTGATCGGGATCCATCTCACCGAGACCCTTGTAGCGCTGAACGTCGGCGCTTCCGCCCAGCTGCTCGATGTAGGCCGCCTTTTCCTCATCCGTGGAGGCATCAAAGTGCTGTTTGCCCTTTGAGATGCGTTAAAGGAGCGGCTGAGCGAGCTAGACGTGACCCGTTTCGATGAGCTGAGGCATATAGCGGAAGAAGAAGGTCAGCAGCAGGGTGCGGATATGGGAGCCGTCGACGTCGGCATCGGCCATTATGATAATTTTGTCGTAGCGGAGCTTGGAAATGTCGAAGTTCTCGCCGATGCCCGTTCCGAGCGCGAGTATAACAGGGGTCAGCTTGTCGTTGCCGTAGACCTTGTCGACGCGGGCCTTTTCAACGTTGAGCATCTTACCCCAAAGGGGCAGAATGGCCTGATAGGTGCTGTTTCTTCCCTCAACGGCCGAGCCGCCTGCCGAATCTCCCTCGACGATGAAGACCTCAGTCTTGGTGGCGTCGTTGGAGATGCAGTCGGTCAGCTTTTCAGGCATACGGGCCTTGATAGTGGTGTTCTGCTTCTTTCTCTCAAGCTCACGGGCACGCTGAGCCGCCTCGCGAGCGTTGGATGCGGCAATAGTTTTGCTGAGGATTATGTTGGCGCTGGCAGGATTGTTCTCGAGGTAGTCCATAAGCTGTTCGCTTATCATCTTCCTGACCAGTCGGCCCATCGAGGTGTTACCCAGCTTTGCCTTGGTCTGACTCTCGAACTGAGCGTCCTTGAGCTTGACGCTGACAACGGCGACCAGACCCTCAAGGATATCGTCGGCTTTAAGTCGGTCCTTGGAATCCTTTATCTTCTTGAACTTGAAGCCGTAGTCGTTGACAACTGCCGTCACACCCTGACGGAAGGCAGTCTCATGTGTACCGCCGTCGATGGTGTGCATATTGTTGGCGAAGCTGATTATCTCGGTGTCGTAGCCGTCGTTGAACTGCAGGGCGATCTCAGCCGCGCTGTCCTCGGTGGACACCGTCATATAGATGACGTCGTCGTGCAGAGCAGAGGCTCTCTTCTTGCTGAGGATATACTCGCAGTAGCTGCGGATTCCGCCTTCGTAGTGGAAGGTCTCCTGACGGCCGTCCTCCTCGCGCTTGTCGGAGAGGGTGACCTTGATACCTGCGTTAAGGAAGGACTGCTCCTGCAACCTCTTGGCGAGGATGTCGAAGTCGTACTCGGTGGTGTCGGTAAAGAGGGTAGCATCCGGCTTGAAGGTGACGGTGGTACCCGTCTCGGTGGTGTCGCCGATTATCTCAAGCTTGGTGACCGCCTTGCCGCACTCGTAACGCTGTTTATGAATATGCTCGCCGTCGCGAACCTCGACCTCGAGGTACTCACTCAGCGCATTAACGACCGATGCACCGACGCCGTGAAGTCCGCCCGCGACCTTGTAGCCGCCGTCGCCGAACTTACCGCCTGCGTGGAGGACGGTGAAGACCACCTCAACGGCAGGAATGCCCATTTTGGGATGCATACCGACGGGGATTCCGCGTCCGTTATCGGCAACACGTATGATGTTGTCGGGCAGGATGTCCACTTCAATGTGGCTGCAGAAGCCTGCCAAGGCCTCGTCGATAGAGTTGTCGACGATTTCGTACACCAGATGGTGCAGACCTCTTTCTCCCGTTGAGCCGATATACATACCGGGGCGTTTTCTGACCGCTTCGAGTCCTTCAAGTACCTGAATTTGCGTTTCGTCGTACTTTTCGGTGACCGTCGAATTCAGAATGTTTACGCTGTTGTTTTCGTTACTCACACCAAAACTCCATTCTGCCTTGTTTCACAGGCGTTAATTGTAGGGTTGTTAAAACTCATATCTACTCATCTGGCTCGCCCTTTTTAACAGGGTGGCCGATGAAAGCTGGGATAGATAGACCGTTTGCCCCGACGGCCGCTTTTCATCGCGAACGACGATGAAGGTCTTGGGCAGGTCGGTGGTTACGCTGACCACGTCTCCCGCCTTTTCGGCTCGGGCAAGGTAGCTTCGCGTGTTTTTCGCGATGGTCGAGGTGTCAAGGTCAAAGATGCCGATGACGTCCTCCATTTTTACAAGGGTGTCGTGACCCAAATGCAGATACATTTGTCAACCTTCCTTTTTGAGCAGGCCCTTCTCCATACGGAAGACGGCTCCCTGCTTCATCAGACCGACTGAATTTCGGTCACAGCAGGTCAAAAAGACCTGCCAATCCTTGATATGATTGAGTATGTAATCCTGACGGAACTCGTCAAGCTCGCTCATTACGTCGTCGAGCAGGGATACGGGCTGTTCGCCGCCCACCTCTTTAAGCACCGCCGCCTCGGCCAATTTTACCGCCAAAACGGTACTGCGCTGCTGTCCCTGCGAGGCAAACTGCCGCGCCGACAGGCCGCTGACGGTGAAATCGAGGTCGTCGCGGTGAGGTCCGACCGAGGTGGTACCCGTCTGCATATCGGTAGCGCGCGACTCCTTCAGCGCAACAAGAAGCGCAGACGCCTCTTCTCCGCCTTCGACCGACTCATACCGCATCTCGAGGGCCTCTTTTCCGCCCGAAATGCCGCCGTATATCTCCTCAGCGTGCTTTTTTATGAGTTCAACGTACCTTTTTCGGTACGCGATTATCTTGGCGCCCTTTTTGGCGATCTCATCCTCGTAGACCTCGAGCATATCGAGCAACTGAGAATTGAACCTCACGTCCTTGAGCAAGGTATTCCTTTGCTGGACGCAGTGAGCATATTCGTGGTAAATAGAGGCATATTTCGGCCATATCTGGAATATCGCCATATCGAGAAATCGCCGCCGCTCGCTCGGGCCGTCCTTTACTAATGAAAGATGGGTGGGCGAAAATACCACCGCCCTGAAACTGCCCGCAAGCTCGCTTGCCGACCGCAGTTTTACTCCATTCAAGGTGGCGGTGCGGCCGCCCCCTATCACAAGGGAGGCCGACTGTTCTCTCTCATCGGCAAAAAAGTCCATTTCAAGCCGTGCAAACTCGGCATCGGTTCTTACAAGGCTGGCTTCTTTTGCACCGCGAAAGCTCTTGGCACCCGAAAAAAGCCACATCGCCTCAATAAGATTGGTCTTGCCCTGCGCGTTGTCACCGTAGATGACGTTTATACCGCTGTCGGCGACCAATTCGCCCTTTTGCAGATTTCTGAAATTTTCAAAGGTGATTTTTTTAATCTTCACCCTAATCCTCCTGAGAAACGACGGTTATCCTTTCCCCGTCGAACTCGGCAACGTCGCCGTTATAAAGCTTCTTGCCGCGCATAAGGCATACCTCGCCGTTGACTAAAACCTCGCCGTCGAGAATAACCATTTTTGCGTGACCGCCTGTACCGACGGCACCCGCAAGCTTGAGCAGGCTGTCAAGCCTGATAAACTCGGTGGTAATTTTTACTTTACGCTCGGTCATTTCTTACGCCTCTTTGATACGGACAGGCAGAACGATGAAAAGGAAGCTCTCCGAATCGTTGGTCGGCCTGATAACGATGGGCGAAATGGCACCGCTCATACTGATCTCGACCTCGTCGGTCTCGGCGGCACGAAGAGCATCAAGCAGATATCTGCTGTTGCAGCCAATCTTCATACTCTCACCCTCAAAGCCGATAGGCATCTCGTCCTGAGCGTGACCCAACTCGGTTACACAGCTTGCGTGGAAAACTCCGTTTTCAAACAGGCAGGTAACGGGGGTGCGGAATCTCTCGATAATGACCTGAGAGATACGCTCGACGGTATCTATCATATCCTGAGTATTGGCAACCACCTTTGTGGTCGCAGTAGCAGGAATGGTGCGGCGGTAATTGATGAACTCGCCCTCAAGCAGTCTCGAAATAAGGTTGTAGCCGTTGATTTCAAAGACTATCTGGCGGTTGGAAACGCTCAAATTCACGTTTTCTTCCTCGCCCATCAGCTTGATGACCTCGCTCATAGCCTTAGCAGGAACGATGAAGGACATCTCTTTATCGGTATTGACCTTCTCGCAACGGACAGCCAAGCGGTTGCCGTCAACGGCAATAAGGCGAAGCTCGCCGTTTTGAATTTCATACTTGATACCGCTGAGAACGGGACGCGAGCCGTTGGGGTCGCCGGTAGCAAAAATGGTCTGGCGCACCATTGACTCAAGAACAGCGCCGTCAAGCTCGACCGAAGTTCCGTCCTGAACCGAAGGAAGCTCGGGGAACTCGTCAGCATTTATACCTATAAGAGAGAAAAGAGATTTTCCCGACACTATCTGACAAAGATTGCGCTCGTTTACGTTAATGGAAACGGTCTGATCGGGCAGGCGGCGGACGATGTCGCAAAAGAGCTTTGCCTCAAGGACGATGCTTCCCGCCTCTTCAACGTTGGCATCGATGGTGGTGACCATTCCGATCTCAAGGTCATAGCCCGAAAGGGTAAGCTGACCGCCCTTTGCGTTAAAGAGAATTCCTGTCAGAGCAGGATAGGTAGATTTCGACGGGACGATGCGCGAAATGTGATTAGCTGCATCAGAGAGTGCCTGACGGCTGCAGGTAAGGATCATGAAAAATTCCGCCTTTCGTTTATAATAATAAATAATAATAAATAGTAGTAGTAGTAGAGGGGTTGAAATTTGGGAAAACTGTTAGTTTAGGCTTGTCCGCTTGCAATTCGCGATTTTGTGTTTGTTAAAGTGAAGTGAAGGGATGTGGATAAAAAATGGAAAAAACAGCCCTTTTCACATTTTGTTGAAAACCGATTGTGAATTGTGTAGAAAACGGTTGAAAAAATCAGCCCTGAAGATTCTTGATTATGTCCTCGACCATCTCTTTTTCACGGGGTTGCTGACGGATGGAAGTCTCCACCTTTTTGGTGGCGTAATGGACGGTCGAATGGTCGCGTCCGAAGTAGCCGCCGATCTCTCCGAGAGGGATCTGGGTGACCTCGCGGATGACGTACATCGCGATCTGCCGCGCCTTCGAGACCTTGGCATTTTGCACCTTTGAGGTGACCTCCTCGGGCTTGACCTGATAGGTGCGTGCGACCTCTTCGATGATTTTCTCAACCGTCACAGGCTCGGGCTGGCAGTCACTGCGAATGTCGCGGATGACGTTGTTGACGATGGCCTTGGTGATCTCGGTCGAGTCGAATTCGACGATGGCGTGCAGCTTTTTGACCACGCCCTCAAGCTGACGGATGTTCTGACGGATCTGCTCGGCGATGAAGAAGACGATCTCATCCTCGAGGGTCAGGCCGAACTGCTTTGCGTTGCGGCGGATGATTCCGACGCGGGTCTCGAAGTCGGGGGCCTGAATGTCACAGTTGAGACCCTGAGTCAAGCGGCTCTTGATGCGGTCATCAAGGGTCTTGACGTCGCGGACGGGACGGTCGCAGGTGACGATGATCTGCTTATTGTCTTGATAAAGTGCGCTGAAGGTGTTGAAAAACTCCTCCTGAACGGCATCCTTTCCCGCAATTGAATGGATATCGTCGAGAAGCAGGATGTCAACGGTGCGGAATCGGTCGCGCACATCCCTCATCTTACCTTCGTGGATGCCGGTGATGACCTCGTTGGTGAAATCCTCGGTGCGCATATAGAGCATCTTCTTATCGGGCTGATGCGCCTTTATGTAGTTGAAGATGGCAAGGGCAAGATGGGTCTTGCCGACACCGGAGTTTCCGTAGAGGACGAGGGGGTTATATTTGATGACGGGGAAATTCTCCGCCACCGCCATTGAGGCGGCATAGGCGAAATGGTTGCTGTCGCCCATAACGTAATTGCTGAAGGTGTAGGTGGTCATAATGTCCTCCACCTGCGGCGCGTCCGACTCCATCTCATCCTCGCAGAGAATGGTCAGCTTGACGGGGAAGCCCACAAACTCGATGAAGGCCTCGTCAATGAACTGCTTGTAGTTTTGCAAAACTACGTTGCGGTACATATCGGACGGGACCGAAACGGTAAATTCGGAACCGTTGAAGGACAGCGGCTTGATATTTTCAAACCAAAGAGAAAAGGCAACCTTGTAAATTTTTGTACTGCAGTAGGCGGAAATTTCGGACCACAGGTCTTTGTAATTCTGCAACGATATGCAACTCCTTTTAACGACTTAATTCTTATGAAAACCTGATAAAAAACGGGGTTGAAAATTAGATATAAATTACCTCCTTAATCATACCACAAAACCCTGAAAACTTCAAGGAAAATCGCACTATTTTTCAACAACTTTTGGGTATTTTTTTGAAAACTTTTTTGTGAAAAATAATGGTTTACAAATCGGGGTAAAATGTGTATAATTTTAATGTAAAAACAGAGTAAATCGGCGCGCGTTAAGTGCTGCTCGGACGGGGAGTTGCCGAGCGGACGAAAAGATGCTTCTTGCGGTGGGCCGATTGCATCCCGCTGTTAAATAACCGGACGAGTTACTCTCCCTTTATTTAGCGTTGGGCAAAGGGAGGGTGTTTTTTTATGAAAAAAAACGTGAAAAAAAGATCATCGCGTCAGGCGGTCGTCCGTATCACCTTTACGGCGATGATGGTGGCGCTTTATTTCGTGCTGGATAGGTTTTTCTCCTTCTATCCGACCGACTCGGTCAAGATCAGCTTCAGCTTTATCGCCGTAGCGGTCTGCGCCGTTTGGCTCGGTCCCGTCGAGGGTATGCTGGCAGGGGGTCTGGGCGATTTTGTCAGCGCCGTGCTGATGCCGGTGGGTGCGCTTAATCCGATGCTGACCGCCACCTCGGCGCTGAGCGGACTTTTGTTCGGTATTGCCTGTAAGAGACGGGTCGATGCGCCCCTTTCAAAAGGGCGGATGATGGTCAACATCGTCGCCGTCAACCTTATCGTGACGGTGGTTATAAACCTCGGGCTAAATACTCTGGCCCTCGCGCTTTTATACAGCCCCGAGGCTGTCTGGCCATACTTTTTTGCATCACTCCCCTTACGCGCGGTCAAAGAAGGGGTCATGCTATTTATTCGCATAGCGGCATTTTCCCTGCTTGCTCTCCCCGACGGCAGAATGGGCGCCGTTGTCCGCCGCTTACAGCAGAGTTAAAAACCCCTCTCATAAATAGGCGTAAAAATAGGCACCGTTGCAACAACTTAAGCAACGATGCCTGTTTTTTTATAAAATTTTTTGTAAAAATGGGGGTTTTTCGCAATTAGCTTTATTCTTCGGTTATTTCGAACAACTCATTCGGAGTGCAGTTAAAGAGCAGACATAGGGTTTCGATATTTTCATATCGAATTGAGCGAGTCTGATTATTTATCATTTTGTTGAAGTTCTGATAACTCATACCGAGTTGCTTGTAAAGCCAGTATTTTGTTTTTCCGTTTTTCTCCAATAACTTTAGTGCGTTTAATTTTATCATAAGATATCTCTCCATAACTTATATTTTAATGAGATAATATCCTATTATTCATCTTGACATATAGACTAATACATTAGATAATAAGATAGTCTATATTATTAACGAGGTGTTATTTTGAAATATTTTGATGAAAAAACGTCATACGAAAAAATTGAATGTCTGTATGATGGATTGCATTTTGATTTAATCGGAAGAAGAATTGAATGTCGTTGCGATGAATGTGACAATTTATTGGATTGTTTAAGCGACACTTCGTTTGATGATTTGATTGAAATTGCAAGTCAAGAAAACGCCCTACTTGACTGATAGTCAGGCAGGGCGTTTTTTATGAAAATTTTTGTAAAAATGGGGACAATTCCTGTCCTGAATACATTAGTTGTTTTTTATTCGGTGGGTGAAGGTTCTTCTTTTTTTTCGATTTAATGAAAGTTTTGTGAAAACAGATGCAATAATCGATAATATCAATGAAGCGGCCATTGATACGGCTAACACAAGGGCTAAAATCACCATCGGAAACTGTACATTCTGAGAAATCTGTGATGATGTAAACGGATTGATAATGCTTGTTATCAAGAACAACGACCCATCAAACAATATACAAGAAAGCATATATAGTAGGTTGGGTAGGATGACGCGTTTGGTCATTCTGCAAGACACTATTCCGTATATGATACCAAATACAGGGTAAAGCAAATAGCTGACGATTGCTAAGAGATAGAGGTCGGAAAGCTTGAGCAATAGTACATCAATAATAAATGCGATAACCGTTAACCCAATCGGCGCAAGCAATAATGGTATAAGTCGTTTTATATCCTTGCGGTTTAATTTAGCTTTCATTATAAACACCTCTTTATGATTGTAGGTAGAGATACACTTGTTCTATAACACATTTTCGGTGAGGAATTTTGTTGTGAAGCAAAAACAATACTTCCCATCCAATAACTCCACCGCCATTTCCGCCGTTTGTATCTACATCAATAAATATTTTTTCCATTTGAATGCGCTTATCAGGCGAATTGCAGCTTGTCTCAGTCCAACCGATTTGGCTCATAAATCCGACCATATTGTTGCCAACTCGCTTGGGTTAGCATAATAAGAAAACAGGTTTTTGATGCTTAATTTTGAAATTCCTTTATTGATTTTATTACAAAACAAACGGCCGCGGTTACCAAGGCTCCAATCAACGAAAACACGACCGGATATGCTGACCATATGTAAGTGCCTGCCCAAGATAGAGTGCCTATATCAAATCTAAACCAATATGCAAAAGAGATTAAAAATATAATCAACTGCGGAATCCATACTTTTTTTAATTTGACAAATGATAAGCAACCATATGTTAATGAAAACAACGGAATCCCAAGGATAAGATACATCTCTTGCAAATCAAACCTTATCGTTCCTCTACCGCTTACATATAAATCTGCGTATTGAGTGGTTAAAGACACACCGATAACCATTATTACGCTTAACAAAAAACAAAACCAATATTTTTTCAAAAATCCAAAAACCCTATTTTTCATAGCCTTTCTCCTTTTGGAAGTTATAATAAGTCTTCCTTTTTCACTTTTCAATAACCGTCCAGTCGACGGCGGGTTTTTTGTTCCAATTATCATAGAAGGCCTTGTACTCGTCGGCTGAAACATCGGCACCTGCTACTCTGTATACGCAGTCGTAGTCGTTACCATAGGCAAGCTCATTGAGCCTGTAGTCTGTTGAGTCAAAAACAAGGCAGACAAAACAATTGATACCTGCTCCCTCGCTCTGAAAAAAAGTTCCGTTCTGTTTAACATTAAAGAGAGATTTATCTCCAAATTCATATCCGTAAACCTTGCCTTCATAGACACGCAGGAGGATATAAATTCCGAAATCGGAGGAGCCGTAGACCAACAGCTCATCCGTTCCGTTTCCGTCAAAATCCAAAACGGCATATTTCTCCGCATCAAAGGTCAGATCGTCCACTAGAGAAAATTTATAATCTTTCAGATACACCGAGTCGCCGTTTTCGTTGATGAATGTGCACTTGCCCTCCAAAACCGATTTCAACGGTTGGCTTACAGGTGCCGCATCGACCGATTGAACGGAGCTGCCGCCGTTGCTTGACTGAGGCTGTGACGAAGGGTCAAAGGAGGCGTGACGGTTACATCCGCAAAGGACGAGGACAAACAAAAGGGTCAGGGATAAAAGTTTTTTCATAATTCGTCAGCACTCCTTGATTTGGTGTTGCAGATTCTACCTTAATTTTCGCATATAAATGCGGCGATGTCCAGCAAAACATGGTTACAATAACTCGTTGTTTTTTATCAATTTTATCAGGAACAAGAAACAATTTGATCTTCGCGTTCGAATTGCGGGAAAAGTCCCAATGCAGATTCTATATCCATAAACTGCAGATCCCAAGAATCAAAAGCAATAAATGAAACCGTCTTGGTGCTTGAACAAGCGTGATATGCAACCGCACAATAACCATTCTTGTTGAATATAAACCCATCATAGAGCACTCCATTATAGTAGAAACGTCTGCTCATACTTTCACTTTCGTGCAACAGAGAGCTCTCGGCTAGATCATTTGCTGCTTTTGCAAAGTTTTCTTCAGAGTACTCTACGGTGAGGTTGATCATCTTTTTTTCAGAGGATTCGTCGGTACCACCGTTATTATAATACAAATAATATACAACCTTCGAGTTTTTCAATTCTTCTTTGGACGGCAATATGGTTGCAACGTTTTTTTCAAAGTCGGTATCGCCGCTCAAATATGTGCTTAAATCATAGCTTACCTGTTCCTTGCCTGAACATCCGCAAAGGCTGAGGACAAACAAAAGGGTCAGAGTAAGGGATAGAAGCTTTTTCATAATTCGTCAGCACTCCTTGATTCGATGTTGCAGATTCTACCTTAATTTTCGCATATAAATGCGGCGATGTCCAGCAAAATATGGTTACAATTTTGTAATCTAAGGTTACAAAACTGTAACCGCCATTCTGTTGATTTTTGGAAAACTATTGTTATATAATGGAAGCACAGAGGTGATATATATGAAAAAACTGTTCACAATGTTAATCTTAGCGATTTTCGCTGTAAGCGCGTTGGCAGGGTGTCAGAACCTTTCGGGCAACAAGGGCGACACATCTTCCGACAGTTCGGTGGACGTCAGCAGCGATTTTTCCAATTCGGATGATTACGTGTTGGACGGTTATACCGAGATAGAAGATGACCTGATTACCACAACCGATAAAGGAACGACCTTTACCGAGGCGGGCATTTCATTGAGC
>JAZTZA010000114.1:0-8754 GCA_045637185.1 Acutalibacteraceae bacterium | reverse complement strand
CACCCTTGCCCTTTTCAACCATCTTGCCGACCTCAGCGCCGTTGCCCTTAAGGGTCTTTGCCCACTCGATAGCGGGAACGACCTTACGGGAAGAAAGCAGAAGTCCTGCGATGACCATTTCCTTAACGGCGTTTGCGTTAGCACCGGGGGTATTGAAAACAACGATACCCTTTTCGGCACAATCGGCAACAGGAATATTATTGGTGCCTGCACCTGCACGTGCAATAGCCTTCAGCGATGCGGGCATCTCCATATCGTGCATTGAAGCAGAGCGAACGAGCACCGCATCGGGATTTTCAACATCGTTGCTGCAGCTGTATTTTTGGGGATCAAGATTGCGCAGACCGATGGGCGAAATCTTGTTAAGAGTCTGAATCTTAAACATAAAGCATATCCTCCTGATTACTAATTTTCGGCTTCGAACTTCTTCATAAAGTCGACCAGCTTCTCAACGCCCTCGATGGGCATTGCATTGTAGATGGAAGCACGCATACCGCCGACAGAACGGTGTCCCTTAAGGTTGACAAAGCCTGCGGCAGTTGCCTCCTTAACGAACTTAGCGTCGAGCTCCTCATTGCCTGTTACAAAGGGAACGTTCATCAGAGAACGGTCTTCCTTAGCAACGGTGCCGCTGAACATTTCGCTCGAATCAAGGTAATCGTAGAGGATCTTGGCCTTCTTCTCGTTGATGGCCTTCATATTCTCAAGTCCACCGATGTCGTTCTTGAGCCACTCAAGAACCAGCTTCATAACGTAGATCGGATAGCAAGGCGGAGTATTGAACATAGAGCCGTTTTCGGCGTGGGTAACGTAATTGAACATGGTAGGAGTGATCTCCTGAGCGTTACCGATAAGGTCCTCACGGATAATAACGATGGTAAGACCGGCAGGAGCCATATTCTTCTGAGCACCTGCGTAAAGCAGACCAAACTTGCTTACGTCAAGCGGCTCAGAAAGGATGCAACTCGAGATATCGGCTACCAACGGCACGTCACCGGTATCGGGAAGCTCGTTGAACTTGGTGCCGTAAATAGTGTTGTTAAGGCAGATGTGGAAATAGTCGGCATCCTTGGTGAAGGTGGACTTATCAAGCTTGGGTATGTAAGAGAAGGTCTTATCCTTAGAGGACGCAACGGCATTTGCCTCACCGTAGCGAGCGGCCTCCTTATAAGCCTTGGTTGCCCACTGACCTGTTATAACAAAGTCAGCCTTCTTTGACTTGTTAAGAAGATTGAGCGGTATCATCGCAAACTGAGAGGATGCTCCGCCCTGAAGCATAAGCACCTTGTAGTTATCAGGAATCTGCATGATCTCACGAAGCAGCGCCTCAGCCTCATCAAAGATTGCCTGATAGGTCTTAGAGCGGTGGGACATTTCCATTACGGACTGTCCCGAACCCTTATAATCAAGCATTTCTGCGGCCGCAATTTCAAGCACCTTCTCAGGTAAAGTAGAAGGACCTGCACTAAAGTTAAATACTCTCGACATAATAATGCCTCCAATTAAGTAAATTTTCACTCATTATATACCCTTTTTCTAAAAAAGTCAATAACTTCGTTAAGTATTTAACGAAGTTATTTTGTAAAAACTTTAATTTGTCAAATTACTTTGTTAATTGTTTGTCAATCAATGATTTTGACCACTATTTTCTTTATATTTCTCATCTTATTAAGATATTCATTTTCGTTCCATTCGTTACGGGCAATTTTAGCGTATACATTACAAACATCAAAGCCTGTTTTATTATAAAGCTCTTCAATCAACGCAGCCTGATCCTCTCCTACTTCATTTGATTTAGGTTTCAGGTCGATCTCGAGGATACGATCCTGTTCAATGACGTTATAATCGTATGAATAGTCTTTATTAAAATCATTTATACTATTAAGTTGCTGATTTGATAACGTCAACCTGTTCTTATTCCCATATGCAACAGCTCCCTCAATCAGCATCTCTCCATCGGAAATGGTTACCCGCGGTATAAGCGAAGCTCCTCCCTTTTCATTATTTATATAAACCTTAAACGCGGTGTTGTCGGAAACCTCGAACTTTTCAAGTATGCTTTTGTATTCATTCAGGAATTCGCCGATACTACTGTATGCGGAAAACTCAGCCTTCTCAAGTTCACTTAGAGGCGTATCGGTCACCGCGATCTGAACCGTATTGTGAATATATGAGTCCTGAATTTCGCCGACAACCTCTGATAAGACGTCAAATTGGTCATATTTTGCTATCACCATCCCAAGCTGACTGAGATCGAGTTGCTTTGCGTTCTGCCTGTTCACAGCCTTCTGCGCGTCAACTATCGACTTACCAAACACGGAATAGGTTGCATCCTCGGTCCTGAAATAAAATCTCAGATCATTGCCCGCCTTCTCAACCCCTACTATTTGCGGATAGGCAAAGGTGTCTACCTCGCTGTACTCGATGCAGGACGAAAGGTTTGCTGACAACAACAAACAGCAGATGACAGGCAATACAGCTTTTTTAGCTGATCTTAAGCAACTTAACAGTACCGCAAGTATAATACTTATTCCTGCAATCCACGCAGCAATAACGGTTACAGCTCTGTCCGATACCGCCAAAAGCGACATAGATACAATAAAAATAAAAATTGACCCTAATGCTATTCTAAATTTAGATTTTGATACAACCTTTTTCATAACGAGTAATTTTATAACCGAGATTATATAAATAAGGATAAGAATTGAAAGTATCAGGAATATCATAACGCTGACAAACTCCATCCGCTGAAAAAATCTACCCAAAGATATATTCTTGCTGATCTCAATAATCAAGTTTTTTTCTTCCGTAAGAATCGAATAGGGATATATCAGTAAATATATTGTGGAAATTATAATGACCGACCCACAGGAAACAAGCGGAAAAATGAATTTAGCATCTGTCTTACTACTGACAAGCGGTAAGAGAAGCGGAGTAAAGGCAAAAAAAGAACGAATAATAGAAATTATCGCGTTATTCAAATCCACGCTTGCAACAGGCCACAGATCGCTGAAGTCGGCAGCTCTTAATGACAACGATATTATAAAAACGAATAACAAGCCACTGACTATTCCCAGTATCTTAGATGCGTAACCGACCGCAACCTCCTTTGTGATAATCCCAAAGGCAGAACCAATAAGCAGAAACACAACAATGATAAGCGCATACCTGCTGTGATAGAGGTATCTGCTTACGGTAAGTCCCGTTGCAGTAATAAGTCCAATAAACAGACTTGCACAATAAATAATCGACAAATATGAATTAGCGCCTCTTCTCCCGATTACAAAGGCGATCAACAAAACAGGCAAAGCGCCAATAATCAAAAATAACGGCGAGTACAGACCGCCGGTCATAATAATTCCGTTGAGCAAGGGCGAAGAAAGTATATACAGCGTGATAACCGAATATATCGGCCAAGTAAGCATTATTATCTATCCTTTCTGTCCCAATCACGAGAGATGGTAGGTTGTTGTCTTTGCTGTTTGGTTATGAGATAGTTTGTGCGCATTTCCTGCATCCACAAGGGTGTCTGAAAGGCGACGCTTGTTGAGGTCGAACGAAGGCTTGAGCCCTGCGCCATATCCATTCCGAAGGAACGTTGAGAGCACAATTCGAGGGTCAAAATGACCAATCCGAACGATAGTCCTAACAACCCGAAAATTCCACCAAGCAGGATAAGTGCAAATTTGCTGATTCTGATACCTACCGACAGGTCGTAATCCGGTATAGCGGCATTTGAGATGCCTGTAATTGCCACAATTATCAGGGTTACGGGACTGACGATGTTGGCCTCTACGGCAGCTTGTCCGAGAATAAGACCTGAAACCACACTTACGGCACTACCGACCGCACTCGGTATCCTCAGACCCGCTTCTCTTACAAGCTCAAAGAATATTTCCATTATCAAAAGCTCCGCAAGAGCCGTAAAAGGTATATCTGTCCTTGATTCCGCTATTGCAGAAAGCAACTGTGACGGCAGCATATCTCTGTGAAAATTCAGTAGTGCAATATAAAGTCCGGATAGCACGGTTGCGCATAGAAACGCGAAGATTCTTATCCATTTTGTAAGTGTACCGTTTTGCCACCTTTGTTGATTACCTTCAGGTGAGTCGAACAGCTCTGATACGGTAATAGGCATTACCATTGCAAAAGGGGTGTTGTCACAAATAACAAGCACTCTTCCTGCCGAAAGATACTGAGCGGCTCGCTCAGGCCTCTCGGTAGTAAGAATTGACGGAAATAAGGAAAATTTCGAATCCTCTATCATCTGCTCGATCATACCGCTACCTGAAAAGTAGTCACCTTTTATGCCGTTAAGTCTGCGCTTTACCTCGACCACGGTATCGTCATTTGTAATCTCATCGAGGTATAAAACTGCACACTTTTCACCGCTTATGTTACCTACCGTTGCCATCTCGGTAATAAGTTCGCCTGTTTTAACTATTCTTCTAACGAGCGTAATATTTGTCCTGATGCTTTCAGTGAAAGCTTCGTGAGAACCTTTGACAACACTTTCTGTCTCAGGAGTACCTACCGAACGCTTGTCAAAGCCTTTGGTCTCACATACACCGAAATGGTCACAGTTTTCAAGATAAACAGCAGTATCGCCCTGAAGCACCCTCTCACAGACCTGTGCAAGATCATAGACCTTCTTACAATCACCAAACTCAACGACGTTATCAACTTCGGTAACGTCAGCACAGTTCTTTGCCATAATGGGTCTTAGAATAAAATCGTTGACCTGTGCCCTGCTTGCCATACCGTCGATGTAAACAAGAAATCCGCGTACATCATCGTTTGAGTGAAATTCCCTCAGCACTCCATCAATGTTTTTGCCTATCCTGAAGCACTGCCTTATATAATCAATATTATAGTCATAGTCTTTTACAGGTGTTTTAATATCCATTATTTCGACCCTCTTCTCAAATAATTTATTTTTTTTAAGAAAAGACTTGATTTATGATTTCTTTTCTGTTATTATGATATGCGGTATTTTTATGAAACTAAAGGAGGTGCAGAGTATGGCAAAATGTGACATCTGCAACAAGGAAGTAACTTTCGGTATTAAGGTTTCCCACTCTCACAGAAGATCTAACAGAACTTGGAAGCCCAATGTAAAGCGTGTAAAGGCTATCGTTAACGGAACGCCTTGCAGAATTAACGCCTGCACCCGTTGCCTGCGTTCAGGAAAAGTTACCCGCGCCATCTAATCAGGATATTTCTTGATGAATCCCCGCTTAAACGCGGGGATTTTCTTTTTTTTATATTAAAGACAACAGGGCGATATCAACCGCCCTGTTTTTTATAGCCCGAAACTGACCGATAGTGCTTGATTTATCATCGACATCGACTCATCATCCAATCGGCCCATCTTATCCTTTAATCGCTTTTTATCAATCGTTCTTACCTGCTCAAGCAATACTATCGAGTCCTTTGATAGACCGCTTTCCTCTGCGTTTACTTGAATATGGGTCGGTAGCTTAGTCTTGTCCTTTTGGCTTGTGATAGCAGCTGCTATTACAGTCGGACTATATTTGTTGCCGACGTCATTCTGAACGATCAATACCGGTCGTACTCCCCCCTGTTCCGAACCAATAACAGGGCTAAGATCGGCGTAATATATATCTCCTCGTCTGACCGTCATTTATCATTCACTCTCCGATATTTAGGTTTAATGTACATCTATATTCTAACCCGTTGTCCGACCGTTTAATCAACGGAAGAAATAAATGTCATCCCTACATTCTATTTTTTGACGAGCATATTGGACAATGCAAAGACCCGTAAAGGCCGATCAGCCTTTACGGGTCATAGTTGAAATAGTAACAATATTCAGGCTCTGTAATACGAATAATGCTCAGATTTCCGTCAGAAAGTGTGAATATGCGGTATGAAAAATTATCTGTGCTTCCTAAATAACTACCGCTGTCTTTGTCGTAGGATACTTGAGTTGAACAGCACAATATCAAATGCAGTCGGTCAACGACTCCGTTGGGAGAATTGGCAAGAGAGATCGAAAGTCCGTTGAAGGAGATAGTACACTCATCGCCAACGTAAGAATATTCAAGCCCCTTCACTTCATCGGGATAGGAAAACGAGTATCTTGCAACCCCGTCGGTATCCTTGTCTACCGAAATGTGATATTCTTCGCTTGCGCTGATAACTACGGTTACCTTGGCCTTTACCCTATCGGTGATTGGATCAGGTGGAGTATCACCTTTAGAGCAACCGCATAGCAGTAATATTGACGTAAGCAACAGGACGCATACTCGCTTCACAAAATCTATCCTTTATTCAAATTCAAGATAGACTTCCTTTAACTGTTCTAACATATCCGAGGTTATCATCGCCCGACGAGAAAACTTCTCGGCGGCCATATTTCCGCATTTGTTATGAATAAGCACACCCAATATGGCAGCATCGGTCAGGTTATCACACTGGGCGGCAAAGGCGGCTATCAATCCCGCAAGCATATCGCCGCTTCCGGCTGTAGCCATACCGTCATTACCATCGGGAGCGACAAAAACGCGTCCGTCGGGCGCAAATATCAGCGTTGTGGCACCTTTAAGCACGACTACGGCAGAGTAGTTTTCAGCAATAAGCTTGCCGTATTTGACGCGATCCTTCATCAATTCCGAAACGCTGACTCGGCACAGCCTTGCCATCTCGGCATAATGTGGGGTCAGTATCAGCCTATCGCTTGCAGGCTCTAATACATTTATATGTCCTGCGGCACAGTTTATTCCGTCTGCATCAAGTACGATTGGCCCATGGTAGTCTTCAACGATACCGGTGACAAGCATCTGTGAATTAAGATTCTTTCCAAGTCCGCATCCAATGAGTACCGAATCGCACACCTTGAGGTCTGCGGCGATCTTCTCGGAATGCACGGCGGAAATATTTCTGCTATCATCGTCGCCGTATATCATAAACACAGGCTCATTTAACTTTCCGGCAAGAATCGGATAGACCGATTCCGAAACTGCCATTACAGCCATACCTATTCCGCTTCTGACAGCGGCGGTTGCAGAAATTGCGGCCGCCCCGACCATTCCGTAGGAGCCGCAGACAAATCCGACCTTACCGAAGGTGCCCTTGTGTCCCTCAGGGTCACGCAGAGGCAGTCTTAGATTGCAGAACGAATCGGATATCATACTGATGTCGGAAGGCAGATAGGCCTCATCAGGCGCGCCGACGTCAGCAAGTATCACCTCACCGCAATAACGCTTGGCAGGATAAGCAACGTGGCAGAGCTTACGTTCAAAGAAGGTGACGGTATAATCCGCATCGATACAGCCCTCAGCGGCAGTTGCGCTGTCACATCTGACACCTGAGGGGACGTCGACAGAAAACACCTTTGCATCGGCATCGTTGACTGCCTTGAAGACCGCTCGTATGGTATCGTTAAGTTCGCCGTGAAATCCGATGCCGTACACAGCGTCAACTATAAGATCAGATGCCTGTGTTACCGAAGCAAACATATCCATCTGTGTATTACAGTCGATGACGCGAATGTTCAACCCCTTGGCATATTCAAACATCGACTCGGAGCAATCGGTGTTAGGCATTCCTTCGGCAAGAGCTATTGCAACCTTAGCGCCCCCGCGAAGCAGCCGTCTGGCAATAACAAAGCCGTCGCCACCGTTGTTGCCTTTTCCGCAAACGACAAGTATCTTCAAATTTTCAAGCTCATATCTTTCTCGAATTGCCTTTACAACGACGGTGCCGGCATTCTCCATCAAGCGCTCCTGAGATAATCCAAGGCGCTCGCATTCTTTTTCAACTTCAAGGATTCGTTCACGATTATACAAAACCATAGGACAATCCTCCCGTTATAATTTAATCAGGCAGATTAAGTGTCAAATGTCTGGGGGTACATCTCTTTATAGCCTGATACATTCTGTCGTCAGGCTCGATAACGATATTCATCTTACCGCCCTTCTTAGTCATAACTTCAATTAATAATAGCCTCTCGGAGTCAAGGTTAGCGGCGATAGTAATTTCTTTCTCGCCATAATCAGCGTTGTTGTCAAATATACTGATGCCCTCGATATTTTTACATTCAAATGAGGCGATGCGCTCACGTCTGCTCTTGTTGTGGATAATATCTACGTCGAAATCACCGTTAGTCAGCGCGTACTCGTACTCCATATTGAACTTCCCGTTAACAACAAATGCAAGGTAGCATATTCCAACCGTTAAAGGAAACAACAAAGGAGAATAAATTCCTAACATCCAAGTAAATGCACCTAACAACGAGAAGCCAGCACAAAGTCCGAGAGCAATGATAAAGACTACTCTGAGAGCCTTTTCTTTGGATGTATTTTCCCTTACAAATAACTGTTCAACAAATAAATCCATGTTACAATCACCTCTTGCGGTAATTATAACATGGATTTCTTCTTAAAACAATAGTTTTCTATATTCCGAGATAGGAACAGGGATTTACCCTGCCGCCGTTTACAAATACTTCGAAGTGAAGATGCGGGCCGGTCGACCTGCCTGTGTTACCAACAAGAGCGATGACCTCGCCCTGCGAGACCTTATCCCCTACGTTTACATACAGCTTGGAGCAGTGAGCATAGAGGGTCTTGAGTCCGTTGCCGTGATTGATAACAAAATGCTGGCCGTATCCGCTGCCGGATGAATTGATACTCTCGACATATCCATCCTTAACGCTAAGGACCAGAACACCGACCTTGGACGCGATATGAACTGCTTCGTGGGCTGTGCCATCGCCCCAATAGGAGCTGA
>JAZTZA010000113.1:0-4911 GCA_045637185.1 Acutalibacteraceae bacterium | reverse complement strand
TATCAGATAGTCGCAGGCGAACGCCGTTGGCGCGCAAGCCGTATGGCAGGGCTTGAGACGGTACCCGTCATCATCAGAGAGACCGATGACCGCGAGTGCGCCGAGATCGCGATGATCGAGAACCTGCAGCGCGAGGACCTCAACCCCGTTGAAGAGGCGCGCGGATACCGGTCGCTGATGGATCGCTTCTCGCTGACACAGGAGCAAGTGGCGCAGGCGGTCGGCAAGTCCCGTCCCGCCATCGCAAACGCACTTCGCCTGCTCGCCCTGTCGGACGAGGCACTTTCTTCGCTTGAAAAGGGGGAGATAACCGCAGGACACGCGCGCGCCCTCCTTGCTATCGAGGATCCGCAGCTGCGCGAGGTCGCTCTCACTATGGCGCGCGGCGGCGCAACCGTTCGCGAGCTTGAGAAGCTCGGCAAGGGCAAAAAAGCCAAGTCGGGCGGCGAAAGCAAGCCGACCCTGCCTTTTTACAAGGAGGTTGAGCTGTCGCTGACCCAATCGCTCGGCAGAAAGGTCAAGATAACCGGCGCCGACGGAAAGGGTTGCCTGTCGGTCGAGTTTTACAGCGATGACGAGCTGTGCGATATGGCAAAACGTCTCGCCGGAGAATAAAAGCAATAATTAAAGAGGTCGTTTGGAAATCTCCAAACGACCTCTTTTTGCTTCTTGTTTCTTATTTGATCTTCAGGAAGTTCAAAACTGCGAGAACAATTCCCACCAAGGTGTAAACTCCCACAAGGGAGCCGATGAGTCCTGCGGGAATATCGCCAAGCGGCAAAAGGCTAATAATTTTGCAAGCGGCACCCGATACGATTCCGATCACCGCGTAGATGACGATCGACACGATCATCGAGGCTACGTCCTCGCCGCGAAAGGAAAAGGGCCAAAATTTCTTCAGGTTTTCCATCTGTATATCCTCCTGTTTGTTCGGGGCTCACCCGTTTATTAACATTTTATACGTCCGACTACTTTCTGCGTATGTTTATGCGGTCGGAGATGGGCTCGGGGCGTTCGCGCCTGATGAGCAGGTCGCGCACGAAGGTCCACAGGACGTAGGCGGCGACTCCAACCGCAACCGTCAGCATAACGATGCTGAAAATTGAAAGAGCGAGGCTCCTCGTGGAATCGCGTCTGGCCGCCTGCTTGACCTTAAAGGCATCGAAGATGGCCTTGCTCTCGGCCGTTTCAGCGGCAGAAAACTCGCCGCTCGAATTGTAGAAAACGAGGGCAACGAAGCAGCCGTCAACCACCGTCAGATACTGGTCAAAGCAGTAGCCGATGCTCTCGTTGTCGCTCTCGAGGTCGGAGCCCGAGCGCACGCGGTAGCGGAAAAAGACCTGTCCGTTTCGCTCGGTCTGCTCGGTCTCGAGCAGGGTGTCGCCCGAGGAAACAAGGGCGTTTCCGATCTCCTTACGGGCGGTCAGCAGGCCGTCGTCATCAAGGGCGGCGAGATCAACTATCCTCTCGGAAGTGTCGCCCGTCCACACCTTGACCTGCACCTGCCGAGAGTTATCCTCGGTGGCGGCGTAGAGATAAATTCCGCCCTCGGTCATAGCCTTGCCGAAGTTTTCAACGGAGGAGCCGAGACGGGTGATAAATTCCGCGTTCTGCTTAAGATTGGTGCGGTCGAGCAGGGTATAGTCGTCGCTGAGTTCAAGCTCAAAGCGCTCATCGGGGTCGATATATTCCTGCGCGCCGACGAAACTGCCCAACACCGTCAGGCAGAGGCAGACGGCAACCAAAACGGCAACAAGTCTTTTCACCCTCGGTCCTCCTTTCAATCAAATTTAGGTTTTGCCTACTCGCCGAGCTTGTACTTGGCGGCGGCAAGGGTGTTCTGCATCAGCATAGTGATGGTCATCGGGCCGACACCGCCGGGAACGGGGGTGATGCCCGACGCGACCGGCTCGACCTCGGCGAAATCAACGTCGCCGCAGAGCTTGCCGTCGGCGGTGCGGTTGATACCGACGTCGATGACGACGGCACCCTCCTTGACCATATCGGCGGTAACGAAGCCCGCCTTGCCGACCGATGCAACAAGCACATCAGCGGTGCGGCATATCTCCTTGAGATTCTGGGTGCGCGAATGGCAAACGGTGACGGTGGCGTTAGCGTGCAGAAGCAGCATAGCCATCGGTTTGCCGACGATGTTACTGCGGCCGATAACGACGCAGTGCTTGCCCGCAACGTCGATATTACTGCGGCGAAGCATCTCCATAACACCTGCAGGTGTGCAGGGCAAAAACTTGTAGTCGCCGATCATAATTCCGCCGACGTTGACGGGGTGGAATGCGTCGACGTCCTTCTCGGGAGAAATGGCATTGATGACCGCCTTTTCATCGAGGTGCTTGGGCAGGGGAAGCTGGCAGAGTATGCCGTGAATATCGTCGCGGCTGTTGAGGGAGTCGATGAGCTTGAGCAGGTCCTCCATCGAGGTATCGGCGGCAAGCGCGTACTCCTCCGAAAGCATACCCAACTGAGCGCAAGCCTTCTTCTTATTGTTGACGTAGACCCTCGATGCAGGGTCGTCGCCGACAAGAATGACGGCCAAACCGGGTGTGATGCCCTGACGCTTGAGCTGTGCTACCTCGAGGGCAATGTCGGCACGGGTGGCCTCGCTTATCTCTTTTCCGTTAATTATCTGTGCCATTTTCTTCCTCCTGTGCTTCATTTGCGGCGCGTGACTTGGTCACGTATTCATAAGCGCGATCGATCTCGTCGAGTTTTGCCTCGACCTTGGCGCGCTGAGTGTCGTTTTCGGTCTCGATATCGGCGAAATAGGCCCTTCTCTCCTCGTAGGCCGCCCTGACCTCGTCATCGTCGGCATCCCAAGAGCAATCGAGCAGCAGATAGGCCGCATCCAGCATCTCGGGGTCGTCGAAGAACTCCTCAAACTGATTTTCATAGACTTCCTCGGGCGCCTTTTTGCCACGCAGGATGAAGTAGAGTGCAACTCCCGCAATAACGGCGAGGATAGACACCACCTGCGACACGCTGATACCGATGCCGAACTTGAGAATGAACTCGTGGTCGCGCATTCCTTCAAGGAAGAAGCGGCCCACACCGTAAAGAGCGACGTAACCGCAGAGTATCTGTCCGTCGAAGGCCTTCTTCTTGCTCAGCTTGTGCAGGAAGATGAAGATGAGCAGGCACCAGATGGATTCATAGAGGAAAAGGGGATGGACGAGCTCGTTTCCGTAGTCGAGACGGATGAGACTTCCCGTCATACCAAACCAACTGCTGCCCGTAGCCCGACCGTAGACCTCCTGATTGATGAAGTTGCCCCAACGGCCGATCGACTGGCCGATCAAAAAGCCAAGGCAGGCAAGGTCGAACATCGCGAGCACGTTTATCTTGCGTATCTTGGCGGTGATACCGCCGAAAAGAAGGGCTCCGATGACACCGCCGTAGATGGCGATGCCGCCCTCGTGAATGGCGAAGAATTCCCAGATGCTCGTCATCGGCACGCCGTCGAAAAGGACGTAGTAAAGCCTTGCGCAGAAGATGGCGCCGATCATACCGACCAATATGACGTCGAGCATACGGTCGCGGTCAATGCCGAAGTGGTCGGCTCGCTTCATTCCGTAGATGAGG
Organism: Acutalibacteraceae bacterium; assembly: GCA_045637185.1. GTDB lineage: Bacteria > Bacillota > Clostridia > Oscillospirales > Acutalibacteraceae > RGIG2206. Next base: position 1,314 of record JAZTZA010000113.1, on the reverse strand, counting down.
GCGAGCAGGAAGCCGACGGCGATGATGACGCCGTACCAATAGATAGTATAACCGCCGCCGAGGTTGATGGTGAAAAAGGCCCTCTCGGCAGGGACGGTGATACCGAATATGGTTATGTAGGAAGCGGTCTTGACCGCTTCGGTGGTGTCGAGGACGGCACTCAGTCCGCAGCCTGAGATCAGGCCGAACAAAAGGATGCAGATGCCCCAAATGTTGAACACCTTTTGTAAACCTTCGCTGCCTTTCTTTCCATACCAAATCATCAGCAAACCGCCGACAACACCGGCAAGAATGAGCACAAGCCCAAACAGGCTGATATCGATGCCGCCAAAAAGATGGACGGTGATAAGAGCATCCTTAAAAATATTCATACCAAGGCCTCACAATCTGTTTTTAATCTTAAATCTGGCTGTCGGCAGGATAGACGACAGAGAGGGCGCAATAGGCAGGGTCAAACTGCTCGTTTATGCGCTTTTGCAGGTCGGCAAGGGTGATGGAATCAAAGACATCGACGATGTCGTAGAGGCAATACCCCTCGATAGCGGCACTTGTCAGGGCCGACGCGACCCGCTCCACACTATTATACATCATTACGTTGCGTCCGTAAAGGGAATTTTTCGCACGGGCAAACTCGGATGGGTCGATGCCGTCCTTCCTGATGCGCTCTATCTCGCCCTTGATGGCGGCGGCAACCTTTTCAGGCTCCTTCGACTCGCCCTCAAACATCTCGGCGGCATATCCGAAGCCGGTGAAATAGGATGCGTCAAAGGCATCGTTGATGAGCCCCTGCTCGATAAGCTCGTTGTAGAGCCTGCTTGAGCGGCCGCCTATCATTTCGAGCAGGATGTTGGTCTCCATCCTCTCGCGCAGGGTCTTTTCGGGCGAAGCGGTGCAATCTTCCTTATATCCAAAGCAGAAAAGGGGCAGGGCAACCGCCATCTTGGTCTCGACCCTGTCGGTGACTATCGAGCGAGGCTCGTCGTGTACGCCCCTTTCGATAGGCTTGGACTCAGCCCCTGCAAAGACCTCCTCCACCTTTTCAAGAATGGCATCGGGGTCGACGGGGCCGCAGATACACAGGAACATATTGGCAGGGTTGTAGAAGGTGCGGTAGCAGTTGTAAAGCACCTCGGCGTTTATCTCGGCGATCGACTCAACGGTGCCCGCGATATCGATGCGCACGGGGTGGCAATGGTAAAGTGCCTTGAGCAGATTGAAGGAGACGCTCCAGCCGGGGTCGTCGTCATACATACCGATCTCCTGACCGATGATGCCCTGCTCCTTTTGCACCGTTTGCTCGGTGAAATAGGGGTG
>JAZTZA010000112.1:0-1586 GCA_045637185.1 Acutalibacteraceae bacterium | reverse complement strand
GTTTTCGCCCTCGCCGAAAAGCCCGAGTCGGCAGGTTCGGACCGATTTGTGAGATTTAAGTCGGTCGTGCACCGCCTTCCGAAGAGCGCCGGTGCCCTTTCCATGAATGACCGTGTGCACCTCGACTCCCCAAAGAATCGCTTCGTCAAGGAAGCTGTCAAGCTCCATTATCGCCTCGTCGGCCATTCTGCCGCGCAGGTCGACCTCGCGGCTTACACTTCGGTCGGCGCGTGAGGTAACGGTGCGGCGGGTGGATTGAGGCGCCTTGTTCTGCGGCTGTCCTTCGGTCAGGCGCACCGATTTCTCGGCAATCTTCATACTTAAAGCGCCCATACGCACCGTCAGGTTGCCCGATTTATCGGCCAAGGCAACTACCTCACCCTGCCGATTTGCCTCGGGGACAAAAACGGTATCCCCTACCTTGAGAGGACGCGGAAGCTCGTATTTGACGTCTGAAACGGTCGGAACGGTGTCCTTATCGAGTTTTTGTGCGCCGGCCTTTGCGGCGGCACGGGCGGCCCTTGCGATCTCGTCGAGGTTTTTGGACTTATTGGCCTGCTTGCGCAGGTCCTCTATCTCGCCGAGCATAGTGTTGACTCCGCGATTTGCGCGTTCAACGATGCGCTGAGCCTCCTTACGAGCCTGCTCGAGAATCTTCTCCCGCTCCTGCTCCATTTCGGCAAAACGGCGCTCGGCGTCGGTGTGCTTTGAGTCAAGCTGAGAGCGCAGGCGCTGAGCCTCTCGGCGCTCGTCATCGGCCGCCTTTCTCGCCTGCTCGAGCGAGCGGACGACCCCCTCAAACTTCTTATCCTCGTCGGATATCATACCCTTTGCCCTGCGCACAACGTCGGTGCTCAGTCCAAGACGCTCGGATATGGCAAAGGCGTTGGAGCGGCCGGGTATACCGATGAGAAGCCTATAGGTAGGCCGCAGGGTAGCCACGTCAAACTCGCAACTCGCATTTTCGACTCCGTCGGTATCGATGGCGTAGGCCTTCAGCTCGGCATAGTGGGTGGTTGCGGCAACGCGGCAGCCTTTGGCACGGAACTCCTCGATTATCGCCTTGGCAAGTGCGGCCCCTTCGATGGGGTCGGTGCCTGCTCCAAGCTCGTCGACGAGGATAAGGCTGTTGTCGGTGGCGTTGGCAAGTATGTCAACGAGGTTGACCATATGTGATGAGAAGGTGGACAGCGACTGCTCGATCGACTGCTCGTCGCCGATGTCGGCCATAACGGCATCGAAAATGGCGATCTGGCTTGAGTCATAGGCAGGTATCATAAGTCCGCATTCTGCCATCAGGGTGAGCAGGCCGATGGTCTTTAGGGTGACCGTCTTACCGCCCGTGTTGGGGCCGGTTATAACAAGGGTGTCAAAGCTGTCACCGAGCTCGACGGTAACCGGCACCACCTTTTTCTCATCAAGCAGGGGGTGTCGTGCCTTTATGAGTTTCAGTCGGCGGTCGGTGTTTATTTCAGGCATAGTTGCCTTCATATCGTAGGCCAGTTTGGCCTTTGCAAAGATAAGGCAAAGCTCGACCGCGCATTCGTATGAAATGGCGATGATATCGGCGTGCTCGCCGACGGCGG
>JAZTZA010000111.1:0-1037 GCA_045637185.1 Acutalibacteraceae bacterium | reverse complement strand
ATGCCCACAAAAGCGTAGGCAACATATTTGTTGGCCATAAAGGCATCGAGGAAGAGAGAAATGGTGTAGATTATGATAAGGGACGGGAGCACAACTCCGAGGGTCGCCATCGCGCTGCCCAACACGCCCTTTTTCTTATATCCCACATAGGTGGCCAAATTTATCGCAATCGGACCTGGAGTCGACTCTGCGATGGTGATGACCTGCAAAAGCTCATCCTCGTTGAGCCAGCCCAATTTTTCAACAACGATCTCGCGAATGTTGGCGATCATAGCATATCCGCCGCCGAAGGTGAAAAGCCCGATCTTGAAGAAGGTTATGAACAAAGACCAAAGCATAGTAATACCTCGATTATTTCTTGCAAATTTCTTCTGCCAACGCCTTGATCTGAGCGATGGTGTTCTCGTTTACGGCAGAGTTTATTGTAACCGTGGTGTCAGTAAAGGTGATATCTTTGCTGTTTTCAAAATGCTTTTTGATAACCTTTGCGGCAGTAGGCGCCCAACTGCCGTTTTCGATGATTCCGATAAGTCGGTTTTTATATCCGCGCTCGGTCAGCTCGTGCAAGAATTCGCGCATAAAGGGGAAGATGTCAGCGTTGTATGTGGTGGTGGCAAGTACCACCTTGCCGTAGCGGAAGGCGTCCTCGACTGCTTCAGCCATATCGCACCTTGCAAGGTCGTTAACGGCGACCTTCGCACAGCCGGCCGCTTCAAGTTCGGCTTTAAGCAGTTCTACCGCCTTTTTGGTGTTGCCGTAAACCGAGGTGTAACAGATGACCACACCATCACTTTCAACGCCGTAAGAGGACCAAGTGTTGTACAGACCGAGATAGTAGGGCAGGTTGTCACTAAGCACGGGTCCGTGCAGGGGGCAGATGATATCGACCGAGATACCGCTCAGCTTTTTGAGCACGGCCTGAACCTGAACCCCGTATTTTCCGACGATGCCGGAGTAGTATCGGCGCGCCTCGCAGGCCCAGTCCTCGTCAGCATCAAGTGCACCGAACTTGCCGAACGCATCGGCGGAGAAGAGGA
>JAZTZA010000110.1:0-1954 GCA_045637185.1 Acutalibacteraceae bacterium | reverse complement strand
AACTTTGTCTTCCTAAGACCGCCTTGGCCTCCGACTTATCGGCTTCGCCCTGCGCTATTGGGATGGCTTTGACGAAAAAACGGCGGATATTGCCGCCGCGGCAGATTTTGCCTATGAAAAGTACGGCCTGATCCCGCTGTTCATTCCCATCAGCAATGTCAGGGACGCAGAGGCCGCCGCAGATGTGGTGCGGCAGATGAAGGCTCCCGCCCATGTGATAGCCTCGGCAATGGATTCCGACGTGGTCATCGGGCTTATGTCCCGCATGAGCGCCGTTGTGTCCATGCGCCTGCACGGCCTTATCTTCTCCGCAGGCCACGGTGTGCCGCTGGTGGGTGTGGTGTACGACCCCAAGGTCAGCTCCTTCCTGGATTACCTTGGCTATAAGCATTATATTGACCTTTCTGAGGTCAGCGCGGATAAGCTCTGCACTCTTATCGAGGACGCCCTCGCCGAATTCTCACCCGAGGCCCGGGAGACAGCCATTGCCCGCCTCGTGGAAAAGGAAAAAGTCAACCGCGACATTCTGGTGGAGTATTTGGATTAATTGAGAATTGATAATTGAAAATTGATAATTACCGTGTCGTTATTCCGTGAGCGTATTCGTTACGTCGGAGAGTAGTTTAGAATATGAAATTGCGTCAACGGTATTGTTATATGTTCAAATGTTCTCATTGTTCCCCGCAAAATCTATAGTTTCCACCGTAGGGAACGGTCTTGACCGTTCCCTACGAACAATAATGTACTGCACCGCAGCAACAACAAAAGCATAAACTAAAACCCCGCACCCATAATTCTCAATTCTCAATTTTCAATTCTCAATTATAAAAGGGGTGGCAAATATGACAGGTAAAGTTCGCTCGCTGGGCGTACACGGTATACGCGGCTACGGCGTAAGCGTGGAGTGCTTTGTGTCAACAGGTCTTACCAATTTTGATATAGTCGGCCTGGGCGATACCGCCGTCAAGGAGGCAAGGGACAGAGTGCGCGCCGCCATAAAAAACTGCGGCTACAGCTTTCCTTCCGGACGCATAACCGTCAATCTTGCCCCTGCCGATACCAAAAAGCAAGGCCCCTTATACGACCTCCCCATAATGCTTTCTTTGCTCATTGCCTCGGGACAGTTAAACGTCAATACCGAGGGTATGATGTTTATGGGGGAATTGTCCCTTTCGGGCAGTATTTGTTCTGCCGCAGGAGTTTTGCCGATGGTAATTAAGGCGCGTCAAAGCGGTTTCAAATGTGTTTTCGTCCCAAAAGGCAATGCCGCTGAAGCGTCGGTCGTTGACGGTATAGATGTTTTTCCTGCGTCAGACGTCAGTGAGGTTATAGCTCATCTCAGGGGCGATCGTCTGATTCAGCCCGCACGTTCGGAGGATTTTTTCAAGGATGTGCCACCTGAAAACTTCCACGATTTTGCACAGGTCAGAGGTCAGTATGCTGTAAAAAGAGCCCTCGAAGTAGCCGCCGCGGGAGGACATAACGTTATTCTTATCGGGCCTCCCGGCTCGGGTAAAAGTATGCTTGCCAAACGTATTCCGTCAATTCTCCCTGATATGACCTTTGACGAAAAGATAGAAACCACAAAAATACATTCTATTGCGGGAGTTTTACCATCGGGTAAACCTCTTATTGAAACGAGACCTTTTCGTTCTCCTCATCACACCGTTTCACCCGTAGCACTTGCGGGAGGCGGCTCTTTTCCAAAACCGGGTGAGGTAAGCCTTGCCCATAACGGAGTATTGTTCCTTGACGAATTGCCCGAATTTTCACGCTCGTCAATGGAGGTGCTTCGTCAACCTCTCGAAGACGGTGAGGTCAGTATATCACGCGTGGCAGGTCGACTTTCCTACCCTTGTAACGTTATGCTTATTGTTGCGATGAATCCTTGTCCGTGCGGTTATCTTGGCCACCCGACCAAGCCGTGTACTTGTGCGCAGGGTGCTGCTTCGCG
>JAZTZA010000109.1:0-2296 GCA_045637185.1 Acutalibacteraceae bacterium | reverse complement strand
GCTGTTGGAATTGAGCGCGTGTGCGCCGACGGTCTCTTCGGGACGGCCGCGATGGATACTGCCGTCCTTTCGCACAAGGTAGTGGTAGCCGATGCCCGCCCAGCCGTTAGCAAGGTGCCAGCGGTGGATATCCTCAGCGGTGCACTCAGTGGCAGCCGCGTGGTGAAGGACGATCAGGGTGGCCTTTTTGCGCTTGGCAAGACTGCTCTGCCACCTGTAATCGTGTTGAATGATATTCATACCTATACCTCCTTGATAAGACCCCAGATCTCGTACTCGGTGCCTGCCTCGATCATACCCTCATCATTTTCTTGTCTTGGACTGGAAATGCGCGCGCAGTTGCAGTCTGGGATGACCTCGAGCAAGGTGTAGTGATAGGAGCCGGGCCGCAACAAGCCGAAGTCGGTGGAGGAGGGAGGATAACCGTTTCCGACAAACCATTCGGAGCGGTAGATTCCGTTTGAGCCGTCGATGACGGCTGCGCCGTATCGGTCGGACTCGCTGCTTGTGCCGTCGGCTATCATATGTCGCACGACGGGGGTAAAGCTCTGCATGACCCCATCGTCGTTGTAGGTCGCGACACCGAAATTGAAATAAAGGCCGTAGTTTTTGCCATCGGTGCGCTTGGGGGCCCTGTACTTCATTGCGGCACCGTAGAGGGAGACCCTTTTGCCATTGTAATCGTCGGCGTTGATGGTGGTCATCTTTTCGGTGGTAACACCTGAGCGAAGCTTGACCCACTTATACTGAGGTACCACCATAAATCCTGAAACGACCTGTTGTCCGTTAAAAATCCCCATTGTTCATAACCTCCTTTAATTCTGCGGTGTGGCAAGAACTGCCCAGCCGTTGTTGTACCAGTTGTCTCCTGCCACACTGAAGCGGGTGATCCACTGACGGCCGAAAACGGGTGCTATCTCGGTCATGCGTACCACCGCAACGATGTCGTTGTCAAGGCGAATGACAGGCTCGCGAATGCCGATGAAGTTGTTGGCCGTCTCTTCGTCAATGGCGGGATGGTTGGCCGATTCGGGCGTGATCTTCCAGCGGTGAGTGTTAAGACTTGAGAAGGGGTCGTCGATGCTTATTAGCAGAGCATCGGATATGACCTCGGGCTCTCCGTACTGACCCGCAAAGATACCCTGAACGGTTGCAAGGGCCGCCACGACCTCTTGCACCGAGGTATCGTCGGTCAAAATGCAGTAGGTGGTGTCGGAAATGGAGCCTGCCGCCAACTGCTCGGCGTATTCCGCCTTGGTGCCAAACCAGAAACGCACCTCGCGTCCGTGATTGGCCTCAACCAACGCCTCAGGCTTCTTCTTAGCCGCCTCGGTTGCGATCTCGCAGGCCTCGTTAGCGGCGGCAAGGGTGGCGGCGGTTTCGTTTGCAGCGTTTTGTGCGTGCTTTATGAGTCCGTTTGCTTCGACGAAAAGGTCGGGAAGGGATCCGATACTTTCGATGCATTGACGGGAGATGGCGGCACATTCCTGTGCCGTTTCGGCATCGGTGTGAGCGTTTTGAGCATCGGTGTGGACCTGCTCTACATACTGCTGATAGGCCGAGGGGGTGGGCTCCTGCGGAAAATCGGCGGTGTTGATGCCTGAATCGACTATCTGTACGGTGGTCTGCTCGGTGGTGGCGACCGAGTTGCCGTTTACGCCGTAGACCTTGAGGGTCAGGACACCCGATTCGGTGATGCACTCCCACGGCACCTTGTATTCCTTGCCCGATCTGATGTTGGGCTGGTCGACCGTCTTGCCCGAACCTAAATATCTCGCTGTTACAGCGTAATCCTTCCAGAAATCGTCAAGGATGAATTTGATCTTGGGATTGCTGACGCTTCCCGACGGGATGGGCAAGCCGCTCTCCACGTGTGCGGCATTATCGCTGACACGGATAATGAGCATAAAATGACCTCCTTTTGTGATATCGCTCCCATAAATAGCGCGAAAAATAAGCACCGTTGCAACAACATAGGCAACGGTGCTTAAATTTTATAAAAATATTTTATTTTTTCAGGAATTGCTCGGTAATGTATTTCGGACGGTGCTTGACCTCGCTGAAGACCTTGCCGATGTAGCAGCCGATTATTCCGAGGCAGAAAAGCTGAATTCCACCGAGCAGCCAAATCGATGCGACGATGGCGGTCCAGCCTGCGACGGCACTCTCAAAGAAGAACTTGCTGACCAACGCGTAGATGAGTCCGAGCACGCTCAAAAGGGAAATGACGATGCCCGCGTTGGAGATGATGGTCAGCGGCTTGTTGCTGAAGGAGGTGATGCCGTCGATGGCAAAG
>JAZTZA010000108.1:0-13143 GCA_045637185.1 Acutalibacteraceae bacterium | reverse complement strand
GGCGTCTACCACGTCTTGCACGGGGTCATCTCCCCGCTTGACGGCATGGGGCCCGACCAGCTTCGCGTGCGCGCGCTGATGGCTCGCCTTGCCGACGACTCGGTCAAAGGGATAATTATGGCCACCAACCCCACCGTCGACGGCGAGGCCACCGCCTCCTACCTGTCACGGCAGATAAAGCCTATGGGGCTGAAGGTCACCCGTCTTGCCTACGGTATCCCCGTTGGCGGAAGCCTTGAGTATGCCGACGATGTCACCCTCTCTCGCGCCCTCGAAGGCCGCAACGAGATATAACATAACAGCAAAAACGCCGACAGGTCTTTTGACCCGTCGGCGTTTTTTCATATGTATCTTATTTTACCGTGATGTCGATGTAGGTGGAGTAGCTTTCGCCCTGCTTAAGAGCAGTCATATCGCGCTTGGTCTCCATATCGTCGATAACGCCGTAATAGGCAGGCAGGCTCATCCAAGGCTCAATGCACATATAGGGCGCGGAGGTCATAGGCAGATGCCAGAAGCCGACGTACTTCATATCGGGATAGGCAACGGTGACCGAGCGGCTGTCGGTGTCGGATGCGAGCACGACCTTTCCGCCCGTTTTCTCGAACAGGATGGCGTCGTTGTCGAACATATCGTGATGCAAGTGGTACTTACCATTTTCCTCGAGCTTGAAGTCAACCACCTCGTCGGTGATATAGCACTCCTTCATCTTCAACTCGGCAGGCTCGATGCCCTCGCCAAACTGAATGTAGTAGTCCTCGAACTTGCCCTCGTTACCCAAGGGGACGTTGTATCCGGTATGGCTGCCGAAGGCAAAATACATAGTGTTCTCGCCGTGGTTGGCGGCGCTATACTCGGTACGGACGGTGTCACCGGAGAGGGTGTATGCCACAGAATACTCGAAATCGAAGGGGTAGATCTTCATAGTTTCCTCGTCGGCGCGGATGACCAAGCGAATGCTATGGGCAGACTGCTCGGCGACCGCAAGAGGCATCTTGCGGGTAAAGCCGTGGAGCAGCATCTCATAGGTCTTGCCCTTATAGGTATACTTACCGTCGGTCAGGCGGCCGACGATGGGGAAAAGGTTAGGCGAGGTGCCTGCCCAGTAGGTCGGGTCGGCCTGCCAAAGATACTCGGTGTCGTTGTCCTTGCGGTAAAGGGATACCATCTCGGCACCTATATCGCTGATCTTAACCTTCAAGAGTTCGTTTTCGATAGTGTAGATCATACTTCTTCCTCCTATATATTTATATTCTCATCGGTCAAAAAACAAGCCCGTTTGCCCCTTTGGGACACACAGGCTCATAGTTTCACTTATTTAGGAGCGCGACGTGAACGGCGCACCTCAAGATTGTTCTTTTTCTTCAGGCCGGAGATCTTGTCATCGCTGGTCTGCTTAAACTTGTTCATCATATCCTCGAAGGACATAGACTCGTCCTTCCTTGCGACCCATTCGCCGCCGGTGGGACGCTCGGGCACCGCCGCAGGCTTCTTGGGCATAGGCTTCTGACGCTCCTGAGTGCGTTTGATGGAAAGGCTGATCTTGCCGTCCTCGCCGATGCTCATAACCTTTACCTTGACCGTCTGACCGACTGTGAGATGGTCGTTGATGTTCTCGACAAAGGTCTGTGCGACCTCGGACACGTGAACCATTCCCGTCTTGCCCTCGCCCAATGACACAAAGGCTCCAAACTTAGTAATACCGGTAACCTTTCCTTCTAAGATACCGCCGACCTCAAGCTGATTCATAAAAAAAGAAAATCCTCCTCGGAGCGCACCGCGCCCTGTTATCCGTACAAATTTTCTGCCGCAATTTAGGGCATACAACCGGCTGTTTTCTACCTCTTTTGCTTGAACACGATCTCGTCCTTGTACACATAGCCGAGACGGTCTCGTGCCGCGCGCTCAATAATCTCTTTATCCGAGCCGTTGCGCAGAAGGTTGGTCAGCTCCTCATTCTGAAGGGTGACCGTCTCGAGCGTTGCCTTGGTGTCGGCAAGCTCGCGCCGCTTCTCAGTCAGCTCGGAATAAACATCCCACATAGAGACGATGAGGTATCCCGCGAATGCCAAAAGGGCAAGACGGACCAATATGCTGTGGCCGTGTTTGCTCTTTGCCGCTCTCATCCCTTCGTCCCCCTGCTCTGTTGATGTTTTAGATGCGTGCTATGGGGATTATACAACAAACGAAGCGGCCGTTTCAAGTGCTTTTTCAAGAAATTTGTAAACTTTTTGAAAAATCCGACCGCTTTTTCGGCAAGTCGGCCCAAAAGGGCACCTACGGGAGCCAAAACCTTCCTTTTTATGAAGTTTGCAGCCGTCTTTACGGCGCGCACGACAGGCTTTGCGGCAGCGAGCAGCAGGCGGCTTGCCGTCAGGCGAAAGGCAACGAAGCCCAACCCCTCTCCGAGCAGGGCGTAGATGCGAACGACCCCCTTGCACCTGACCAACAACAGCCCGTAGGTCAGCACCGCGCATATCAGCCACCACGCCATATCCTGAAAGAAGGCCGACCACTTGGACGGTCTGTGCCCGTACCGCGCTATGCGGAACAAATCATAAATCAGGCAAAGCACCGCGCCCAGCCCCGCCGCTATCCAGAAGGTGACTATCTGACCGCCGATGTCGACCTGAATCTCATTCATCGGAACAAACGGCTGAACATACCGCCGCCCTTGGTTCTCTCGTCGGTGTATATCATCGCATAAACGGTGCCCGTAATGTTAAGCTCACCCGTTTCGGTGTTAAGTCGGCTGATGTGCAATCCGTTTCCCCGCAGGGTCAGCTCGCCCATATCGGTATAGACCACCACCGTCTGCTCGTCAAAGCTGTCCACGTCCGAAACACCCGTCACCGTAAGCCTCTTTCTATCCTCAAGGATAACATTATGCGGTGCCTTTATGCTTCTCTTTTCCTCGGTTATGCCCAAAACAAATCCGCCTCCTTTTTATTCTCATATAAAATATATGAGCAAAGAAGACGGGTTATGTCCTGATATAAGAGGGTCGGCCTAATCTATAACAGTGTAGAGGTCGGCGGCGCTGTCCTTGGTGGCATATTCCGAGACGGTGTTGACCTTCACCTTTACGGTGCGGCTGCCGAAGGATATCTCGATGACGTCCCCCACCTTCACGTCGTAGGAGGCGCGCACCGGCTTTCCGCCGACGCTGACGCGGCCCGCATCGCAAGCCTCGTTGGCAACGGTGCGCCGCTTTATAAGGCGGGACACCTTCAAAAACTTGTCAATTCGCATATTATACTCCCGAAAAGAACAGGTGACCGGCTTTTATCGGCCGGTCACCTCAACAAAATTAAACTCTCGATTAAAGGGCGTCCTTGAAAGCCTTAGCAGCCTTGAAAACAGGTGCCTTGGAAGCGGCGATCTGGATGGTCTCCTTGGTCTGAGGATTCAGGCCGGTACGGGCAGCGCGCTCGCGAACCTCGAAGGTTCCGAAGCCAAAGATCTGCACCTTATCTCCTGCGGCAAGGGCATCCTTAACAGAAGCGATAACAGCAGCAACAGCGGCGTCAGCATCCTTCTTAGAAAGTCCGGCTTTTTCTGCAACGGCAGCGATGAGTTCATTCTTGTTCATTGTTTTTTCCTCCGTTTAATAAAATTTATGCTCAATATCTGAAGATATTAAGAATCTTTTGTTTTTACCTCGTCCCAAAGGGAATCGAGCACCTCAAGTCCTGCAGTGTTCATATCGATGCCCCTCGCCAAAGCGAGCTTCTCGACCCTTTCGAAACGTGATATGAATTTGTCGGTGGCGGCGTTGAGCGCCTGCTCGGCGTTTACCTTGAGAAAACGGCTGACATTGACCGCGCTGAAAAGCAGGTCGCCCAGCTCCTCGGTCACCGCGTCGGTGTCACCCTTTTCGACCGCCTGCTTAACCTCCCTGCTCTCTTCGAGCAGCTTGTCCCAGGCGCCGTCGACATTGTCCCAGTCGAAGCCCGCCTTTGCGGCACGCTTTTGCACCTTTTGGGCGCGCATCAGCGCAGGAAAGGCGTTGGGGACACTTTTCAAGGTGTCGGTGACGGTGGACTGCGACTTCTCGACTTTTTTGAGTGCGTCCCAGTTGCTAAGCACCTCGTCGGTCGTCTTTGCAATCACGTCGGCAAAGACGTGGGGATGCCGATATATCAGCTTCTTACAGATGCCGTCGGCAACCTCGTCAAAATCAAAGGTCTGCTCCTCAGCTGCCACCTGCGAGTGAAAGACCACCTGCAACAGCAGGTCACCCAGCTCCTCGCAAAGCGCAACGTCATCGTCGCAATCAATGGCATCCGCAACCTCATACGCCTCTTCAAGCAGGTCGTTGCGTATCGAAGAATGTGTCTGCACCCTATCCCAAGGGCAACCCTCGGGAGAGCGCAACAGGCGCATTATTTCGAGCAGGTCGCTGATGTCATATTTTTCTTTTTTCTCAAATAAAACCATAATTAACCGCCTTATACATTTTAACCTATCCAGCGCAGTTTTGCAAGCACTTTTACCAATTTCTCGCCCTTGGGAAGCATCAAAATGTCATTTTTCGTGAATGTTTTTGTGAAGCCTAAGCAAAGTGCATAAACCACTCCTGCCAAAACTATGCAAATTGCCGCACCGAGCTTGCCCGACAATCCGATACCGCTGAGCAGCTCATAGCCGAAATAGGCGGTAGCACCGCAGAGAAGCGCGCAAACGAGCGGCTTTATGACCGTTCTGACGACACCCAGATTGACCTTTGAATAGTGCCTCAGGCAGAGCAGATTGGCGATCATAATGTAGGCATAGCAGACACCCGTTCCTGCAGGGGCGCCGACGACGTTTATGCTCTCGATGCCGACCAAGGTGTAGTTTACCACGATCTTCAGCAGGACGCCGACCGCCATATTGATGACGGGGATATTCTGCTTGCCGATGGCCTGAAGCATGCTGGTGGTCGGTACGGCGATGCCTGCAAAAATCGCAGACATACCCAGCACCATCAGTATCGGTGTCGAGATAGCGACCTCGTTGGGCTGATCGGAGAAGAGCAGGTTAAGAATCGGGCCTGCAAGTGCGGTGATGCCGATGCCTGCGGGCAGGGATATCACCGAGGTGAGCTTCAGAATGGAATGGACGCTTTCCTTTACGCTATCCTTGTCCTGCGAGGACCAAGCGGTGCAAAGGGTAGGAATGGTGCTGACGCCGATGACCGCCGTAATGGTGGGGACAAGGTTGTAGATGGAATAGGCAAAGGTCTTGTAACAGCCGTAGAGATAGGTGACCGTCTTGTCGATGTCGTCATACTTTACCGACAGGCCGAAGCAGTCTTCGATCAGGTTGGGGTTGGCGGTGACGACGGTGGAAAGCCGTGCCTTTACGGTGGTCAGGTCGACAAGGCTGGCTATATCGCGCACAAGGGAGCCGATGACGATGGGAATGGCGATGGCGATGAGCATCTTCAGCAGGCTCTTGGTGGAGTCGGCAGGCGCACTTGCGGCAATTTCCTCCTCGGTGATGCCGTCCCCTGCTCTGCGGTGACGGATGATAAGGTATATCGCACCCACCGCTGAGCCGAGGGTCACGCCAAGCACCGCACCGCCTGCGGCAAAGGGAGCCGCCTCGTCGGCGGTCATACCGAGCTGACTCGTGCAGACGTACTTGACTCCGCCTGCGAGCACAAGGCCGACAAGTAGCTTGCCCGCCGCCTCAATGACCTGCGACACGGCAGTCGGGTACATATTGCGAAGTCCCTCGTAGTAGCCGCGGTAGCTTGACATTATGCAGCAGAAGAGTATCGAGAAGGATATCAGCATAATGGAGTAGACGTTGTCTGCTCCCGAAGTGATATTGAAGAGTGAGCGGAAGGGGTCGCTGAACAGGTAGAAGTAGGTCAGAGCCAAAATAGCAACCGTACCCACCGTTCCCGTTACAAGAAAGGCCCTCTGCGCGATCTTCAAGATCTTGCGCGTGTTGTTATAGTTTTTCTTCGCGGCACTCTCGGCCACCATTCGCGAAACGGCGACGGGCAGTCCCGCCATCGCAAGCGAATAGACGGGCAGATAGATGTCGTAGGCGGTGGAATAGTAGCCTCCGCCAAGGCCGCCGAGAATATTCGCAAGCGGAATTTTATAGATTGCACCCAGCACCTTGACCAGCAGGGTCGCGACCGCTAAGATCAGCGAGCCTTGGACAAGGTTTTGCTGGCGACGTTTTTCCTTACCCATATATTCAGCCCTCGTTTATCGCATCGATGACCGACAGGGCCATCTCCATCAGAGAATCCTCGATGGTGGCGGTGGTTTCCTTATACAGCTCGTTGGCGTTGTCGCCCGCGTCGTCGGAGATACGGCGGATGGCAACCGCCTTGACCCCCAGCTTATGACCGACGGCGGCAACGGCGGCCGTCTCCATATCACAGCTGACGGCGGCAAACTCGTCGCGCAGCCAGCAACGCACCTTATCGTCACTTACAAAGCAGTCGCCCGTCACCATTGTGCCCTCACGGACATCGGGATAAAGGCGGCGGATGATGTCATTTACCTCGCCGTCAGCATCGTATATCCAGACGGGGTCGGGCTTCTGCGCAGGGCGGTAGCCCAAGGGAGTCAGGTCGAAATCGTGTTCGAGAAAACGGGTCGCAATGGCGGTGATGCCGCGTGCAACGCCGTCGATGCCGCCCGAATAGCCGACGCTCATCAGTAACTCAACACCCTTATCAAGCAAAAAGGCAGCAGCAGCCGCGGCATTGACCTTGCCGATGCCGCAAAGCACCGCAAGCACCTCGACCTCGCCGCGATAAAAACGCAGACACTCCATACCTCCGAGCAGGCTCTTATCCCCGTCGGCAACTAAGCGGCGCAGGGGCTCGTATTCGCCCTCGTCGGCCACCACTAAACCAATTTTTCTAATCAGCATAAACTTCCCTCATCGGTCAAACGGGATGCCAAACCGAAAAACAAGTCTGCATCCCGTTTCATTTTTATAATTATAATCTGTCTTACAGCGGCTTTCCGCACTTGGAGCAGAAGTCGGCATCGGCGCCGTTGGCAGAGCCGCATTCCTCACAGACACAGCCACCTTTGGACAGGGTCAGCTCAACCTCGTACTCGCGCAGGTTGTCCTTGAGCAGTTCGATCTCGGCAACGATGGCATCGATGGCCTCCTTGTCGACGTTGTTATCCTTAAGCTGACCGTAATAGAGTCGGCCGAGCAGCTCGTAATCCTTCGCTATCTCGGATTTGGTGCGAGCGATATTATACTTTATCTTCTGGGTATCGATGACCTCGCCGACCTTGTCGCCGGTCATATCAAGCAGTTCCTTTGCCTTTACCAAGGTATCTTCAAAAACGCCCATAGTGATTCCTCCGTTAAGATTATCTTGTCATTATTTTACCACAAATCCCGTCAGACTTCAACCGTCAAATCGGATACCGTTTGTAAAAGTCGGCGATCGCGCCCTTGCGGCTGATGATCTCTTCAAATCGGGATATGTATTCATAGGGATACTTGAAGTTGAAGACCCTCTCGATATATCCGTCGGCCGAGCGCAGCTTGGTGACCGCCGACGCTCCGCAGGCGAGGATAGAATGGGTCTCATCCATAATGAAAATGTTGTAGAGGCTCTCGTAGCCCTTTTTGGCGTAGCCTGTGTTTTCGAGGTTGCCCACCGTCTTTGACTGGCGGTAGAGGTAGTAGGGTCGGTAATCGGCACCGCACAGCCGCCTGTTTGCATCGGTCAGCATCCTGTCGGCAAGGGCACCCGCCTCCGCCTCGGGCAGATCGCCGCCCATAGTCATACGCGACGCTCTCTTCAAGGACAGTGTATGCACCGTAACGCTTTCGGGCGAAAGGGCAAGCACTCCGTCGAGGGTAGCGTTGAAGGATTCGTCGGTGTCAAGGGGCAGACCTGCGATGAGGTCCATATTGATGTTGTCAAAGCCGCGGCTTCGCGCAAGTCGGAAGGCCTCGATCGTCTGCTGTGAGGTGTGTCGGCGGCCTATTGCCTCGAGCACGCGGTCATTTAGTGTCTGCGGATTTATGGAGATGCGGGTGGCACCGCCTGCCATAATGGCATCGAGCTTTTCGGCCGTAACGGTATCGGGTCGGCCCGCCTCAACGGTGTATTCGGTGGCAAGGCCGATATCGAAGTTGTCGGCGACCGTCGCCATAACCGTTTTCAACTGCTCGGCGCTCAGGGTGGTGGGCGTACCGCCTCCGATGTAGACGGTCGACAACTTGAGCCCCTGCTCGCGCGCAATTTTGCCCGTCTGCTCAAGCTCAAGGCAGAGCAGGCGCACGTACTCGTCCACCAGCTTCATCGACCGCTCGACCGAGTGGCTGACGAAGGAGCAGTAACTGCATCTGGTCGGGCAAAAGGGCACCGACAGATAGAGGCTGAAGTGGTCGGGGCGAGAGGTCGCGATGATCTTCTCCTCATTCTGAGCCGCCTCGTAGACCAGATCGATCTTCTTGTCGGAGCAGAGCAACTTCTCGCTGAAATAACGGCGAGCGCCATCCTCGCCCATCTGCTCGGCCATACGGCGCATCAGTTTGCCGGGTCGCACCCCTGTCAGTATGCCCCATTGTGGGCGCATATCTGTCAAAAGGCACATCAGCTCATAGAGCATCACCGCAAGCATCCGCTCAACCTCGTCATCGGGCTGTACCCCGATATCGCGGCGGTCGCTTCGGTCGAAGTCGCCCTTTTTGAGTCTCACCGAAAGGACGGTGCCCTCAACCTCTGCCACCGCAAAGAAGTCCTCCTGAGCGGCTTCAAGGCCGCCACTGACCTCGATCTTCTCAAAGGGGAAGAAAAGGCGGCATATATTCTCCAGCTCGTAACGGAAGCCGTTACCAATCACATAAAGTTTCATCGTTTGCTCGTTTCATATACATATTTGTTCTGCGCTCGGTGTCGATATCGGTTGCACCGCCGTGGCCCGAATAGACCGAAAGGCACCCGTCCATACCCGAAAGCCGACGCAGAGAGTTCTCCATTTGCTTGACCGAGCCGCTCGGGAAATCGACCCTGCCCATACTGCCGCGAAAGAGGGTGTCCCCCGTAAAGAGCAGCTCGCCCAATCGGTAACAGACGCTTCCCTCTGTGTGACCGGGGGTGTGAAGCACCTCGATAACCCCGTCGGCAAAATCGAGCCTGTCCCCCTCATCAACCGTTAAATCGGCCTTGACGGTCTCCTGCTCAATGTCGTAGTAGTCGGCGAAACGGGCATAGAGGCTGACCTCAGGGTCGCAAAGTCCCTCGGCATCGAGCTTATGAATGACCAACGGCGCACCCGTCGCTTTTTTGAAGGCGACGGCACCGAGGACGTGGTCAAAATGCCTGTGGGTAAAGAGGATATACCTGACCCTGTCGCCAAGCTCGGCGGCACAGCTGAGTGCCGCAGGGTCGGGATAACCGGGGTCAATGATGATAGCCTGACCGCTCTTTTGGTCGGTCACGATATAGCAGTTGGCACCCATCGGCGCCACCGAAAAGACCTCAACCCTCACGGGTATTACCTCCCCTTTACTATCTCGGCGCTGTCAAGCATAATTGTGACAGGGCCGTCATTAAGCAATTCCACCTTCATATCGGCACCGAAGATGCCCCTTTGCACCCCGATGCCAAGCTCGGCCACCGCGTCGCAGAAGTACCGATAAAGCTCCTCGGCACGCTTTGGCTCGCAGGCGCCGATAAAGGAGGGACGGTTGCCGTGCTTACAGTCGGCGTAGAGGGTGAACTGCGACACGATAAGGGCATCACCGCCCACATCGGTGATACTGCGGTTCATCTTGCCCTTTTCGTCCTCGAAAATACGCAAATTTACCAATTTTCTCGCAACCGCATCGGCTATCCCCTCGTCATCCTCGGGACAAACGCCGAGCAGGACAAGGTAGCCCTTGCCGACCGACCCGACAAGCTTGGAGTCGACGGTGACCGACGCCTTTGTGACCCGTTGGACAAGACAGCGCATCAGCCCACCAACCTTTCGACCGAGTAGACGCCGCCCACGGCGCCGATCTTGTTGATGATGCTCTTAAGATGCTCGGTGCTCTCGACCACGACCGTCAGGTCGATGGCGTAGTTGCCATCCCTTAACTCGTGGGAGCTGATGGCGTGGATCATAACACGCATATTTGAAATGGTGGTGGTGATATCGGCAAGCAGTCCTGCGCGGTTGAAGGCAAGTATCTGAATGGTCGCGTTGAAGGAACTGCTCTGCTTTCCTGTCCATCTGGCACCTATCCAACGGCCTGCCTCGGCCGAGGTGGTGATGTCCTTGGGAACGTTGGTGCAATCCCGCTTGTGAATGGAGACGCCGTGTCCCCTTGTGATAAAGCCGATGATGTTGTCGCCCGGAATCGGACTGCAGCAACGGGACAGCTTGATAAGGCAGTTGTCGATGCCCTCGACAACGATGCCGTCACTGCCCGTGTTGACCTTTGAGCGCACCTTTTCGGTGATGTCAACGCTCGGGGCAGGCTTGGGCTTAAACCTCTCCCTGATGGACGGGATGGAGTTGGAGAAGGTGACCCCGCCGTATCCCACCTTGGCATAAAAGCCGGCGATGGTCTGGCACTGATTCTTCTCGGCAAACTCTTTCATCAGGCCGTCAAATTCCTCGTCGGTAAGGCGGATCTTCGCCTGACGCAAGGAGCGTTCGACCTCGTTCTTGCCCGTTTCGATATTCTCGGCTCGACGCTCCTTCTTGAACCAGGAGCGAATCTTGTTGCGAGCCTCGCTGGTCTTGACTATCTTCAGCCAATCACGGCTGGGGCCTCGGCTCTCCTGCGATGTGGTGATTATCTCAACGACGTCACCGGTATTTATCTTGTAGTCAATAGGAACGATACGTCCGTCCACCTTGGCACCTATCATACGGTTGCCGACCGCCGAGTGAATGGCGTAGGCAAAGTCGATAACGGTACTGCCGACCGGCAGGCTGATGACGTCGCCCTTGGGGGTTACGCCGAAGATATCCTCGGGCGCAAGGTCGGTCTTGATGGTGCGGACTATCTCCTCGACGTCGTCGGCTTCCTTCTGGGTCTCGAGGAGCTGACGGATCCACGCGAGCCTCTCCTCAAAGCGCTCATCGGAGGCAGACACGCCCTCCTTATATTTCCAGTGGGCCGCGATTCCGTACTCGGCAGTGTGGTGCATATCCCAGGTGCGTATCTGCACCTCAAAGGGAGCGCCCTCACGGCTGATAACGGTGGTATGAAGCGACCTATACATGTTCGCCTTGGGTGTAGAAATATAATCCTTGAAGCGTCCCGGTATGGGGCGGAACATCTCGTGAATCATACCGAGGACGTTGTAGCAGTCGTTGACGGTGTTGACGATGATACGCACCGCGTAAATGTCGTATATCTCCTCAAACTGCTTGCCCTGAATGAACATCTTGCGATATATTCCGTGGATCGACTTGACCCTGCCCGCGATGTTCAGGTTGGGAATGGCTTCGCCCATTCGGTCGCCGATGCGCTTTTTGATGGTTTGAATGAAGCTCTCGCGGTACTCGCGATCCTTTTCAAGCCGCTGTTCGATCTCCTCGTAGGCGGTGGGATCAAGGTAGCGAATAGCGAGGTCCTCAAGCTCCTCCTTTACGGCGCGGATACCGAGCCTGTGTGCTATCGGCGCGTAAATTTCAAGCGTTTCCACCGATTTTTCAAGCTGCTTGGGGCCGCTCTGCGCGTTGAGGGTGCGCATATTATGCAGCCTGTCGGCCAGCTTGATGATGATAACGCGGATGTCCTCGTCCATCGCAAGCAGCATCTTGCGGACATTTTCAGCCTGCTGCTGCTCGCTGTTGAGGTTGGCCATTTTGTTGAGCTTGGTAACCCCGTCGACAAGGGCGGCAACCGAACTGCCGAACTCCTTTGCGACCGTTTCGGTAGTCATTTCGGTGTCCTCGACTGCGTCGTGCAGCAAGGATGCGATGATCGACTCGGTGTCCATACCGAGCGAGATGACGATGCGTGCAACGTTCAGCGGATGGCTGAAAAAGGGCTCGCCCGACAGCCTGAACTGACCGTCGTGGGCCGCCTTTCCCATTTCGTAGGCGCGCCTGACTGCATCAACGTCGTAATCCTCGACGCGACTGCCCATCGCATCGGTCAACAGCTCAAAATCTATTCTGTTGTCCTTCACCGAGTTCACCTGCTTTCTGAAAGCTCATATTTTACATTCCGCTCATCCTGCAAAAGAGGGCGGAGTCGTTCAAATTCATCTTCTGTGCGGTAAGAATAGGGGTTACGCTGAGAATATCAACCTGTCTGTGACAGCATATCAACTTCAGCTCCTCGAGCACGTCAAGGCAAAGCCTCATTTTGACGTATCCGACCTCACCGAGCCTGCTCATCAGGGCCTGATCCTCGCCGTCAAAGCCGCTTCGCACCGCGCGGTAGACCGCCGCGACGTCCTCACGGGTCAAGCGGCAGATTTCGGCATCATCGCCCAGCTCTTCGCCGCGGCGCACGCGCTCGTAGAGGCGTATCTGCCTGAGCAGAAGTTCCTCGTCGATACCCGACGGGCGAATCCCCTTTGCAGAAAGGGTTACCTGCTCTCTGCCTGAATATTCGCTGACCTCAGCGGTCACCGCGAGGTCAACTACGTCGCCCACCGAGTAGCCGAAGCGCTCGGTCGTCCTGCCGAAAAGCATAACGGTTGCACTCGCGCCCTCACGGCTTAATTCCAGCCTGAGATGGTTTGCACTTGCGCCGACGGGGGTCACCCTGTCGAGCCGCATACCGAAAAGCCCGAAAACAGGCACGGGGTTGCCCGTACCGAAGGGGGCCAGCACCTCGAGGGAGCGCACAAGGTCGGGGGTAAAGGCGGTCGGCCGCAGTTTGCAATCTATGTTCAGGGTCGAGAAGGGCATATCGCCGTATTCTCTTGCGGCATATTGATTTATTGCGGTGCGGAAGGCGCCGACGTTTTGCAGGGGCATAGAGACTCCTGCCGCCTGCGCGTGTCCGCCGAAGCGGTTGAGCACATCCTTGCAGGCGCTGATGGCGTCGTAGAGCGAAAACTCGCCCACGCTTCTCGCCGAGCCCGAAGCCTCGTCGCCGTCGACCGAAAGGACGATGGCAGGTCGGCCGTATCTCTCGCATATACGGGAGGCGACGATGCCGATGACGCCGTGATGCCAGCCCTCGCCGCAGACCACGATA
>JAZTZA010000107.1:0-2796 GCA_045637185.1 Acutalibacteraceae bacterium | reverse complement strand
ACAAAAAGACGCATCACGCGGCTTGGTGGGTGCAGGTCTGGCACCCTACGAGCAACAGATCGGTCTTACCGGTCGCACCATCGGGTGCAACATCTACGTTGCAGTCGGTATTTCGGGCGCTGTACATCACACCTGCGCTCTTGACCGCGTAGGAACGGTTATTGCTGTAAACCCTGACAAAGATGCACGAATCTTCGAATATGCCGATTACGGTGTGCTTGCAACTGCAGAAGAAGTCTTTGATATATAAAAAAACGCTGTGTGGAAAATCCACACAGCGTTTTTACTTTTAGTTGTCCTTCTTTCCAGGCAGTTCTCTGTATAAGTTGAAACGGAAAAGCAGACTCTCATCATCAGGATTGGAACATCTGATGGTTGCCTTTGCAACAACGGCGCCAGTCAAAATGTTAGCCAAGCCTGCGATCTGGCACAGCTTTGACTTGAGATTAAGAACGTCGCCCTCTTCGGTCTCAAGGAAAACATCCCCTTTGCACTGATCGATAGCGGCTATAAAATCTTTGATCTCAATATTGTGCATTTCGAGTTCGTTTATATTCATATAAAACACCTCCGAATTTGGTATGATTTTACCACGATAGTTTTCAATTGTCAACCATCAATAGCATTAAGCAGATCATCGATTTTATCCACACTTTCCCACGGTGTATCAATATCGGTGCGTCCGATGTGGCCGTAGGCAGCTAAGTTGCGATAAATAGGTCTGCGCAGCTTAAAGGTGTCGATTATTGCAGAAGGTCTAAGGTCAAAAACCTTGCTGACGGCATTGGCGATAACGTCGTCCTCCACCCTGCCTGTACCAAATGTATCAACCAATACCGATACGGGACTCGCAACGCCGATAGCATAGGCAATCTGAACCTCACAGCGCGATGCAAGCTTTGCGGCGACGATGTTTTTGGCAACATAGCGAGCAGCATAAGCGGCTGAGCGGTCAACCTTGGTTGGATCCTTACCCGAGAAGGCACCGCCTCCGTGACGGGCATATCCGCCGTATGTATCAACGATTATCTTTCTGCCGGTAAGGCCTGTATCGCCCTGAGGTCCGCCGACAACAAAACGGCCGGTCGGATTTACATATATTGTAGTATTTTCATCAAGTAAATTCTCAGCAATAATGGGGCGAATGACCTTCTCGACGATATCCTCGCGGATAGTCTCAAGAGTAACATCCTCGCTGTGCTGAGACGAAACGACTACCGTATCGACTCGAACGGGACGGTCTTCGTCGTACTCAACGGTAACCTGAGACTTACCATCGGGACGCAAATAGGGCAAAACACCCGTCTTTCTCACAAGGGTCAACTGCTTTGCCAAGGCGTGAGCCAATGATATAGGCAAAGGCATAAGCTCCTCTGTCTCATCGCAGGCATAGCCGAACATCATTCCCTGATCTCCGGCACCGTTCTGGAATGCATCAGCCTTGTCGCCCTCCTTAAGCTCCAATGAAGCGTCAACGCCCATAGCAATATCGGGTGATTGCTCGTCGATCAAGGTCGATATCTTGCAGGTATTTCCGTCAAATCCCTTTTCAATTGAGTCGTAGCCGATATCGTTGATGACATCGCGCGCAATTGCTGGAATGTCAACATTTGCAGTAGTAGAGATCTCGCCCATAATGTTGACCACACCGGTAGTGCAGAAGGTCTCGCAGGCGACACGCGCCATCGGGTCCTGCGCAATAATTGCGTCAAGTACCGCGTCTGATATCTGGTCGCATATTTTGTCGGGATGACCTTCGGTCACCGATTCTGATGTAAACAGTCTTCTCATATTTTTTACCTCCGTAAATAATCAATGCCCGCACCAAAAGATGCGGGCATAAAACTTCTCATCTTTCGGTTTGAACCGCAGGATTTGGCACCTTTCCGATATAAATCGGCAGGTTGTCGGGCTTCACAGGGCCTGTCCCTCAGCCACTCTTGATAAGTAAATATTTAATTCGATTAGTATTATAACACAATGTGTGTTAATGTCAATATCTAAATAGCTCAAACACACCGTTGAGATAAAGGATAACAAACAACGACATAGCAACAATCAACAAAACTGATACAACAGTAACAATTACTGACTTGAAGCTTACGGACATTTGGCTATTACCTTCTATCACCCTCATTCGCCTTAATATATTTGTAATCGGTTTATATATAACCATAGTGGCAGATGCATTTATTATTGTTTTTGCAAGATTAAACGGTAATAGCAACGTAGGAATTAACGCAATAACCTCACTAGTGTTTACGCCCATGTAGAAGGGTGTTATAAATATGTTGGCAATAAGCATAACCACTACAACAGAAACTGAGCCTAAGGCTAAGGACAAGACCGCTCCAAAAATTGTATGCTTATATTTGTATATAATTCCACAAACGAATGCAAATGTACCGGAAGATAAGAAATTCATAACAAAACCATATAATCCTGTATCGCTTACAGAGAATAATTCTAACAAAGCAACAACTAATGCAGAAAGCACTCCATAAACTGGCCCAAATAAAAATGAAAGAATCGCAATTATAGCATCTTTCAAATCAAAAGTTAAAAACATAACGTTAAAACGAAAAACGAAAGTAACTAAATAAGCAATTACACTAAATAAAGCTGATACAACTAGCCTTTTAACAAAAATTTTATTAGACATAATACACCTCAAAAATAAACACCCACAGACATAGTCTGCGGGCGCGATAAAATAATCTTCTTTCATCCGGACTATAACCGTCGGTACGGGAATTACACCCGTTCAGCATACGCTCGTGGACTTTACCACCGGTG
>JAZTZA010000106.1:0-2399 GCA_045637185.1 Acutalibacteraceae bacterium | reverse complement strand
AAGTGTTGCCCACACCGGTCAAGCAGTGCGCCCTCTCTTACGGCATTGAGGTGCGCCAGCCGACCACCCTGCGCAACGCGGAGGAGACAGAGGCTTTGCGTGCCTTGACGCCCGATGCCGTTGTCGTGGTGGCATACGGCAAGCTGATACCCGCTGATATGCTGAAGGTCGCGCCGTTGGGCTTTATCAACGTCCACGCCTCCCTTTTGCCCAAGTATCGCGGAGCCGCCCCTATTCAATGGGCGGTGGTCAACGGCGAAAAGGAAACGGGAGTTACCACTATGCTTCTCAACGAGGGTATGGACACGGGTGATATGCTTGAAAGGGCCGTCACCCCCATCGGCGAAACCGAAACGGCAGGCGAACTGTTTGAGCGGCTGTCGGCATTGGGTGCCGAACTTATCCTTTCCACCCTCGAAAAGCTTTCAAAAGGGGAGTTGACCCCCGAAAAGCAGGACGAGGCTCAGGCCACCCTTGCCCCCATCATCAGCAAGGAAATGGCCCTGCTCGACTTTGCACAGTCGGCTGAATCGCTTTCAAATCTGGTTCGCGGTTTTAATCCGTGGCCAATTGCTTATACTATCCTTGAGGGAAAACGGCTCAAGGTCTATTCCGCGCGTGTCGGGTCGACCACCTCTGCACCTGCAGGAACTGTTACCCAATCGAAAAGATCACTTTGTGTCGCCTGTGGTGACGGAACCGAGCTCGAACTGCTCGACATTCAGCTTGAGGGCTCCAAGCGGATGCTGGTGTCCGAATGGCTTAAGGGACGTGCGGTTGAAAAAGGAACGGTCTTGGGCGCCCTTTAATTTCCAAGGAGGTCATTAAATGCCATTTTTCTACTATTACGGTGGCTATTTTAATTATTATCTGTTTATGCTCCCCGGTATCATCGTGACGCTCTGGGCGAGCCTTCGCGTGCGCTCTACCTTCAGAAAGTACTCTTCCTTCGACAATTCGCGCGGACTGACGGGTGCCGATGCCGCAAGGGCGGTGCTCTCTCAGTACGGAGTTGACGGAGTGCGTGTGGAACGTGTGTCGGGCAACCTTACCGACCACTACGATCCGAGGACCAACGTTATCCGCCTGTCCGAATCGGTCTATGACAGCCGTTCGGTTGCCGCCATCGGCGTTGCGGCCCACGAGGCAGGCCACGCGGCTCAGTATGCCGCCAATTACCGCCCTGTAAAATGGCGCACAGCACTCGTGCCCATCTGCAATTTGGGCAGTCAGCTTGCCTTGCCGCTGTTGATATTCGGCTCAATTCTCAATTTCTTCGGGCTGATGGTGGCAGGTATTGCGCTCTTTAGTTTTTCGGTGCTGTTCCAGCTTGTTACTCTGCCTGTCGAATTCAACGCGAGCAGACGCGCGCTTCGAGCCATTGAGGACCGCGACCTGCTCTACGGCGATGAGTACGTTGCGGCTCGCAAGACCCTTTCCGCCGCGGCGATGACCTATGTTGCCGCCCTTTTCCAATCCCTGCTTTCCCTGCTTTACTTTGTGCTTCGCGCAAGCGGCTCAAGGAGACGATGAACTATGCCTAACCCACGCCAAATTGCCGTAAAGGCACTCGTTTCGGTCGATGGCGAGGGCGGATATTCCAATATCGTCCTCGCCCGGCTGCTCAAAGAATCGGGGCTTTCGGGGGCCGACTCTGCCTTGGCATCGGCACTCTTTTACGGTGTGCTCGACCGCAAGGTGACCCTCGATTTCTGCCTGCGGCCATACTGCTCGCGCCCTCTTAATAAGCTGTCTGATACCGTCCTGAATGCCCTGCGTATTGCGGCATATCAGCTGCTCTATATGGACCGAATCCCGCCCTTTGCCGCCATAAACGAGTCGGTCAACCTCGTCAAACGCTCAAAGGATAAGTATGCCGCGGGGCTGGTTAATGCCGTCCTGCGAAGCCTTCAGCGCGGGGGAAAACACGCCCTGCCGACCGAGCAAACGGCAACTGCTTTATCGATCCGTTGCTCCTGCGAGGAGTGGCTGGCGCAAAGACTTATCGACGACTACGGCTTTGAAACTGCCGAGAGGATACTTGCCGCAGGTCTGGAGCCTTCGGCTACATATTTGCGTGTAAATACCCTGAAAACCACTGCCGATGAGCTTATCGGTGACCTTTCGGCAGAGGGACTTGAAGCCGAAAAGGTTGATTTCGTCGAAAACGCGGTAAAACTCCGCAGATCAAGTGCCGAAAACACCGAAGCCTTCAGGAAGGGCCATTTTCACGTTCAGGATTTGTCAAGTCAGCTCTGTTGCGCCGCTTTGGACGCTCAAGAGGGAATGCGTGTGCTCGACGTGTGCGCCGCACCGGGTGGCAAGACCTTTACGGTTGCCGAGCATATGCAGGGCAAGGGCGAGGTGATTGCCCGCGACCTGCATCCACACCGAGCCGA
>JAZTZA010000105.1:0-6361 GCA_045637185.1 Acutalibacteraceae bacterium | reverse complement strand
ACCTTGAAGTCCATATCGCCGAAGAAGTCCTCAACACCCTGAATGTCGACCATAGTCATAAAGTCGTCACCATCGGTGATAAGGCCGCAGGAGATACCTGCAACAGGGGCCTTAATCGGAACACCGGCATCCATAAGAGCCAAGGTAGAACCGCAGATAGAGCCCTGCGAGGTAGAACCGTTAGAGGAAAGAACCTCGGAAACAAGACGGATGGAGTAAGGGAACTCGTCCTCCGACGGAATAACAGGCAGAAGTGCACGCTCAGCCAATGCGCCGTGACCGATCTCGCGACGGCCCGGGCCGCGCCTGGGTCTGGTCTCCCCTACCGAGTAGGAGGGCATATTGTAGTGGTGCATATAACGCTTGACTTCCTCATCATCGATTCCGTCAAGGATCTGTCCGTCACGGAGCTGACCGAGGGTTGCAACGGTAAGAACCTGAGTCTGTCCTCTGGTGAAGAGGCCCGAGCCATGTGCTCTGGGAAGCAGGCCAACCTCGGATGCCAAGGGGCGAATATCATCGATGCCGCGGCCGTCAACGCGCTTCTTGTCGTTGATGAGCCAGCTGCGAACGACGAACTTCTGAAGCTTGTACATACACTCTTCGATCTCGCCTGCGTGCTCGCCCTCATCGCCGTCAAACTTGGCGTGGACTTCCTCATAGATGGGCTTAAGACGGGCATCGCGGATGCGCTTATCGTCGGTGTCCATAGCGAAGCGAACCTTCTCAACTGCAAATTCCTTTACAGCCTCGAAGAGATCGTGGTCGACCTCACAGTCAACAAACTCAAACTTGGGCTTACCGACCTGAGCAACAACATCATTGATAAAGGAAACGATAGCCTGATTGAACTCGTGAGCCTTAAGAATGGCATCGAGCATAATGTCATCGGGAATTTCGTTAGCGCCGGCCTCGATCATCGCAACCTTCTTGTCGGTAGAAACGACGGTTACGTGCATCTGCGACTTCTGAGCCTGAGCCTGAGTCGGATTGAAGACGATCTCGCCGTCGACATAGCCTGCGACAACGCCGCTGACAGGTCCGTTCCAAGGAATGTCGGAGATTGCAATAGCGCAAGAGGTACCGAGCATAGCGGTGATCTCAGGCGAGCAATCGGGATCGGTGGACATAACGGTGCAGACGACCGAAACATCGTTGCGCATAGTCTTGGGGAAAAGCGGACGGATGGGACGGTCGATCATACGGGAAGCAAGAATTGCCTTCTCGGTGGGTCTGCCCTCACGGCGCATAAATGAACCGGGGATGCGGCCGACAGAGTAGAGCTTCTCCTCAAAGTCGACGGAGAGCGGGAAAAAGTCGATGCCGTCACGGGGCTTTGCAGAAGCGGTTACGGCGCAGAATACGGCGGTTTCACCGTATCTTGCCATAACAGAGCCGTTTGCAAGCTGTCCGAGCTTACCGACCTCGATTGAAAAAGGACGGCCGGCGATCTCGGTCTTGAAAATCTGGTAACCTTCAAACATAGATTTAACCTCCAAAAATTATATTTTCGGGGCCTCTGCGGGATTAGCAATAAATTCATTACCCGAGCCATTTCAGGCAATCAATTCACTGCTAAGTCGACCGCATCGTCCCGATTAAAAACTAAGATTATGCGAAAGGCAGACCGATCGAAACTGATCGGTCTGCCAATCAAACTTATTTACGGATGCCCAGACGTGCGATAATAGAACGGTATCTCTCGATATCCTTCTTCATCAGATAGGAAAGCAGGTTACGTCTGTGACCAACCATCTTGAGCAGACCGCGACGGGAATGATGGTCATTCTTGTTAGCCTTCAGGTGCTCGGTAAGATCGTTGATGCGCTTGGTCAGCAGGGCGATCTGTACCTCAGGAGAACCGGTGTCTCCCTCGTGGGTCTTGTACTCTTCGATGATTGCGTTTTTCTGTTCTTTCAGCATTTTTTACACCTCATTAAAAATATTTTCGACGAACCGAGTTCAAGGCAAAGGTGTTTCCTGTTTTACAGGCATACGCCCAAAACACAGCACGCGAACAAAGGTATTGTACCACAAACTTTTCAATTTGTAAATACCCAATTTTATGAAATTAACAATAAACCTCTTGACATCAATTTCGACATATTTTATTATAGTATATATTGTCATATTAAAGGTGTGAGATATAATGCTTAACAACGAAAAGAAAATGGAAACTATCGTCAACCTCGCCAAGAGCCGCGGATTTGTTTATGCGGGCAGCGAGATCTACGGCGGCCTTGCTAACACTTGGGACTACGGCCCTCTCGGCGCCGAGCTGAAGAACAACATCAAGCGTGCTTGGTGGAAGAAGTTCGTTCAGGAAAATCCCTATAACGTCGGACTTGATGCCGCTATCCTGATGAATCCGCAGACCTGGGTCGCATCGGGTCACCTCGGCGGCTTCTCCGATCCGCTTATGGATTGCCGTGAGTGCAAGGAGGGTTTCCGCGCCGACAAGCTTATTGAGGACTGGTGTGCTGAGAAGGGTGTTACCCTCGAGAAGCCCATCGATGCCTTCAGCCAGCAGGAAATGAAGGACTTTGTTGAGAACAACAACATCCCCTGCCCCTCCTGCGGAAAGCACAACTTCACCGATATCCGTCAGTTCAATCTGATGTTCAAGACCTTCCAGGGTGTTACCGAGGATGCAAAGAACACCGTTTATCTGCGTCCCGAAACCGCTCAGGGTATCTTTGTAAACTTCGCAAACGTGCAGAGAACTACCCGCAAGAAGCTTCCCTTCGGTATCGGACAGATCGGTAAATCCTTCCGCAACGAGATCACTCCCGGAAACTTTATTTTCCGTGTCCGTGAGTTTGAGCAGATGGAGCTTGAGTTCTTCTGCCAGCCCGACACCGACCTCGAGTGGTTCCAGTATTGGCGCACCTTCTGCCACGATTGGCTCATCTCACTCGGTATGAAGGAGGAAAATCTCCGTCTGCGTGACCACGACCCCGAGGAGCTTTGCTTCTACTCAAAGGCGACCACCGACTTCGAGTTCCTCTTCCCGTTCGGTTGGGGCGAACTGTGGGGCGTTGCCGACCGTACCGACTACGACCTGACCCAGCATCAGAACACATCAGGCAAGGATCTGACCTATTTCGATCAGGAAAAGAACGAGCACTACGTTCCCTACGTCGTTGAACCTTCGCTGGGTGTTGAGCGTTCCTTCCTCGCCTTCTTCTGCGACGCATATGACGAAGAGGTCGTAGATGCCGAGAAGAACGACGTCCGCGTTGTTCTCCGCCTGCATCCTGCTCTTGCTCCCTTCAAGGCTGCCGTTCTTCCCCTTTCAAAGAAGCTGAGCGAAAAGGCGCTTGAGGTTCATCAGATGCTTGCCAAGGACTTTATGGTCGACTACGACGAGGCAGGCTCGATCGGCAAGCGTTATCGCCGTCAGGATGAGATCGGTACTCCCCTTTGCATCACCTACGACTTCGATTCCGAGACCGACAACTGCGTAACCATTCGTCAGCGTGATACTATGGAGCAGGTTCGTGTTCCCATCGCTGAGCTGAACGACTACATCGCAAACTTCATCAAGTTCTAAACTTAAAGGCCGACAGGAAACTGTCGGCCTTTTCAATTACATATATTACAGCCGCTCAAGCTTTCACTTGAACGGCTGTTTAATTTTATACTATTTTGTAGTAACAGTCTCAGAAACTTCCTCAGCGATGAGTTCGGCTTCTTCTTCGTTCTGGATGTCCTCAAAGGCTGAAAGCATCGGCTTGACCTGCTTGCCCTTGATCTTACGGTCGATATAGTTGTTGGTGATCTTCATAACAAGTCCCGACAGGCAAATGACACCGATAAGGTTGGGTATCATCATAAGTCCGTTAAAGGTGTCGGAGATGTCCCACGCAAGCGAAGAGGTCAAAAGGGCACCGAGCATAATTGTGGCAATATGTATAGCCTTATATACGGGCACCGACTTGGTACCAAAGAGGTACTCCCACGCCTTAGTTCCGTAATGCGACCAGCCAAGGACGGTTGTAAATGCAAACAGAAGAATTGCAATAGCAATAAACTTGGAGCCGATTCCGCCAAATCCAAAGACCGAATCAAAGGCGTTTGCTACGAGGGTAGCGTCGCTGCCTGTTGCAGTACCGGTTTCGAGGTTATAGACACCCGAGGTCAAAACGGTAAGGGCGGTCATTGTGCAGACAACCATAGTATCGGCAAAGACCTCGAAGATGCCCCACATACCCTGCTTAACAGGCTCCTTGATGCTTGAGTTGGAGTGGACCATAACCGATGAGCCAAGACCTGCCTCGTTGGAGAAGACACCGCGCTTAAAGCCGGCGACCATAGCAGCCTTTACAGTTATACCGACTGCACCGCCTGCGATAGAAGAAGGCTTAAATGCGGTAACAAAGATGGCCTTGAGAGCAGGAAGGATGTTTGCATAGTTTACGCCGATGATAACAAGGCTTCCGGCAATGAACAGGATAACCATAAACGGAACGACACGCTCAGCAACAGAAGCAATACGCTTAAGTCCGCCGAACACGATGAGAGTTGCAAGAACAACAAGCACAGCGCCAATGATCACAGAATAGAGGGATACGCCGCTGTAAAGCTCGATACCGGAGAGCGCGGGGATATCAAATGCAGACTCTACGTTAACAACGATCTTATTGACCTGACCCATACTGCCGATACCGAAGGAAGCAAGCAAGGTAAAGCAGCTGAAGAGGACAGCGAGAATTCTGCCGATCCATTTGGTTTCGGGTCTCGAGCCGAGGCCGTCCTTAAGATAGTACATCGCTCCGCCCGACCACTCTCCGTTTGCATTGCGGCGGCGGTAGTAGATACCGAGGACATTCTCGGAGTAGTTGGTCATCATACCGAAGAAGGCGGCGACCCACATCCAAAATACAGCGCCCGGTCCGCCTGCGCAAATAGCGGCGGCTACACCCGCGATATTACCGACACCGATGGTTGCGGCAAGGGCGGTGCAAAGCGCCTGGAAGGGCGAGATCGATTTCTCATCTTTGGTGTGGCTACCCTTAGAAAACAGGCTTCCAAGGGTGTGCTTCATCCAATGTCCGATCTTAGTGACCTGAAAGAACTTGGTCAGAACGGTGGTTAGAACACCTGTACTGAGCAGCAGCACAAGTCCGATGGTGGTCCATACAAACGTGTTAATAACACCATTGTATTCGGCCACAAATGATAAGAATTTCTCCAATTTTATCTACCTCCAAAATATATTAAACAAAAAATAAAAGCGTCGCCGAAAGGCAACGCTCTCAATTAGCACAGCACGACAAAATACGTCGCGAAAACGCAACATAAACTATCTGTCCTTTTGCCTGAGAGATTGAGCGAAACCGCCTTGCACCTTCGGCACCCGCTTAAAGCGAGCTTCTCCAGATACGCTATCCGCCGACAGTCCTCCCCGCTAAACAGGACCCGAGAGTGTTACCCCTTTGGAAAGGCTTGCGCCTAATTTCCTGCCGACTTCATTTAGCTTTATATGAAATTAATATGTATAGTATCACTGTTTCGACAGATTGTCAAGTATTTGTCAGATATTCGACGTCAGAAATATTATTCTGCCGATTCAACAATGCCTGACATTTCGGCAATACAGTCACGGCATACCAAGCGTCCCTTGAATTCAGAGACATCATTGGTATTATTGCAAAATACACAGCAGGGCTCATACTTTTTAAGTATGATGGTATCGCCCTCGGTAAAGACCTCAAGAGAATCGGTATTCTCGATATGCAATACTCGACGAATCTCCTTCGGTATAACAACGCGTCCCATAGAATCAAGGGGTCTTACGATTCCTGTTGCTTTCACTATAATTCTCCTCCAACTGTCATATTTTTACATTTGCTGATTGTATTATACCTTATATGGTGGTATTTGTCAACAGTTTTTGGCATATTTTGTCATTTGATTAAAAACGGTAGAACAAGTTGGCGATATATAGGAATATGTAATTGACAGCGTGAAGAGCAAGCACGGTTGCAACGTTTACAAAATTGCCAAGGCTCAGCAGTGGCAACACCAAGGCAAGAGCCACACCGATGCAGATCATTATAGCGGTAACAATGGCGCAGAAAGAGGCGCTTTGACGCAGGTTATAGGACGCGAGATAACCGTCGACGTATCCCTCGGTTGAGGCGGAAATCAAGCGAGCCTGTTCAGCCTCAGAAGGCGAATAATGCTCGCGGTAACGACGTGCTGAGTCGGACGACATTACGACAACGGCATCGCGCGGAATTCCATAGCTGTCGGCGATCATCGCCTCGGTGACGTTGGGGTCAACCGTGTCAACGAGCAAAGATACCCCTGTGTTGATAAGGCGACGAATGCGGTAAAGGAGGGAACGTTTTGCTGT
>JAZTZA010000104.1:0-3493 GCA_045637185.1 Acutalibacteraceae bacterium | reverse complement strand
GAGACCAAATGTGTGCAGGGCGGTTACACTCCTTCTAACGGAGAACCCCGCCAGATACCCATTATTCAGAGCACTACCTTTAAGTATGACACCAGCGAGGATATGGGAAAGCTGTTTGACCTTGAGGCGAGCGGTTATTTCTATACCAGACTGCAAAATCCCACCAACGACTACGTTGCCGCAAAGATCTGCGAGCTTGAGGGCGGCTCGGCCGCTATGCTGACCTCGTCGGGTCAGGCGGCCAACTTCTACTCCGTCTTTAACATCGCTAACTGCGGTGATCACGTCGTATCCTGCTCCTCCATTTACGGCGGCACCTTCAACCTTTTTGCCGTCACAATGAAGAAGATGGGCATCGACTTTACCTTCGTTTCACCCGATTGCACCGAGGAAGAGCTTCAGGCGGCCTTTAAGCCCAACACCAAGGCGGTCTTCGGCGAGACCATCGCCAATCCCGCCCTGAGCGTGCTTGATATCGAGCTTTTCGCTAAGGTTGCCCATAAGAACGGCGTTCCTCTCATCATCGACAACACCTTTGCTACCCCCATAAACTGCCGTCCTATCGAGTGGGGCGCCGACATCGTCACCCATTCTACCACCAAGTACATCGACGGACACGGCGTTTCGGTCGGCGGATGCATCGTCGATTCGGGCAAGTTTGACTGGAAGAAGCACGCCGACAAGTACCCCGGACTCTGCACCCCCGACGACAGCTATCACGGTGTCGTTTACGTCGACAAGTTCGGACTCGAGGGCGCCTTTATTACCAAGGCCACCGCTCAGCTGATGCGCGATTTCGGCTCCATTCAGTCGCCGCAGCACGCATTCTACATCAACCTTGGACTTGAGAGCCTCCACGTCAGAATGAAGCGCCACTGCGAAAATGCGCAGGCGGTTGCCGAGTATCTGCAGAACAATGATAAGATCGCTTGGGTCAGCTACTGCGGACTCAAGGGCGACAAATACTATGACCTCGCGCAGAAGTATCTGCCCAACGGCTCCTGCGGCGTCGTAAGCTTCGGCGTTAAGGGTGGCAGAAAGGCCGCCGAGAAGTTTATGAAGAGCCTCAGGGTCGCCGCCATCGAGACCCACGTTGCCGATGCACGCACCTGCTGCCTGCATCCTGCCAACGCGACCCACCGTCAGATGAATGACGAGGAGCTGCTTGCCGCAGGCGTTCTGCCCGATCTCGTCCGTTTTTCCTGCGGACTTGAGAACGCTCAGGACCTCATCGACGACATCCAGCAGGCCCTTGATAAAGTCACCGAATAGGAGAACGATGTATGCCTATCAAAATACCCAACGAGCTGCCTGCCTATAAGACACTTACCGATGAAAACATTTTCGTCATGGACGAAAATCGTGCCGTCACGCAGGATATCCGTCCGTTGAGAATTGCGATCGTCAACCTCATGCCCACCAAGATAGACACCGAGACTCAGCTTCTGCGCCTGTTGGGCAACACGCCCTTGCAGGTACAGGTCGAGCTGCTTCATATGAAGTCGCACGAGTCGAAGAATACCTCGAAGGAGCATCTGCTCGCCTTTTATAAGACCTTTGACGACATCAAGCATATGAACTTCGACGGAATGATCATCACAGGCGCACCCGTCGAGCTGCTTGAGTTTGAAGAG
Source organism: Acutalibacteraceae bacterium (assembly GCA_045637185.1). Lineage (GTDB taxonomy): Bacteria > Bacillota > Clostridia > Oscillospirales > Acutalibacteraceae > RGIG2206. Next base: position 1,859 of record JAZTZA010000104.1, on the reverse strand, counting down.
GTAGAGTACTGGCAGGAGCTTTGCGATATAATGGAATGGTCGAAAAAGCACGTCCACAGCACCCTGCACATCTGTTGGGGGGCACAGGCAGGCCTTTACTACCATTTCGGTGTTCCGAAGTTCCCGCTTGAGAAGAAGATGTTCGGCATCTTCCCCCACAAAGTCGTGCGTAAGAGTTCCATCCTCTTCAGAGGCTTTGACGACGTGTTTATGGTTCCCCATTCAAGACGAACCACCGTCTATGCCGAGGACGTTGAAAAGTGCGGCGGGCTGAAAATTCTTGCCTCCTCCGACGAGGCGGGTCTTTATGCTGTTATGACCGAGAACGGCAAGCAGATATTCATTATGGGCCATTCGGAGTACGACGCGCTTACACTTAAGCGTGAATACATACGCGATAAGACGGCAGGTATACCCATCGATATTCCCAAGAATTACTTCCCGAATGACGACGATACCCTTGATCCCGTCGTTTCGTGGAGATCCTGTGCTAACCTGCTCTTCTCCAACTGGCTGAACTATTTTGTATATCAGACTACTCCATTCAATTTGGATGAGATTCAGTAACCGAAAGGATGATAAAATATGGCAAAACTGACCTTTAAGACCGACAACTGTAAGGGTTGCGGACTTTGCGTTGACGCTTGTCCGAGAAACCTTATTCAGCTGTCGAAGGAAAAGATCAACAAAAAGGGACACCATCCCGCAGAGATCATCAACGAAGCGGACTGCATAGGCTGCGCTTGTTGCGCAATTATGTGTCCCGATTGCATAATCAAGGTAGAAAGGTAGGGTGAACAGTTATGGCAGATAAGGTTTTGATGAAGGGTAACGAAGCTATCGCCGAGGCCGCTATAATTGCAGGCTGCCGCCATTACTTTGGTTATCCCATTACTCCCCAGACGGAGATCGCCGCCTATATGGCCAAAAAGATGCCCAAGATCGGCGGAGTTTTCCTGCAGGCAGAGAGTGAAGTTGCCGCCATCAATATGGTCTATGGCGTTTCTTCAACGGGTAAGAGGGTTATGACCTCCTCTTCAAGCCCGGGAATTTCCCTTAAGTGCGAGGGACTTTCATATATGGCAGGTGCCGACCTGCCCGCGCTTGTGGTCAACGTTCAGCGCGGCGGCCCCGGTTTGGGCGGTATTCAGCCCAGCCAGTCCGACTATTTTCAGGCTACCAGAGGCGGCGGTCACGGCGACTACCGTATGATCGTGCTTGCTCCCGCTTCGGTTCAGGAGATGGCCGAGCTTACCGTCAAGGGATTTGACCTTGCAGATAAGTACAGAATGACCTCGATGATCCTTGCCGACGGAACTATGGGTCAGATGATGGAACCCGTTTCCCTCGACTTCACCGTTGGCGAGACGGTCGAGAAGCCTTGGGCTGTAACAGGCACCAAGCTTCAGCGCGAACACAACGTTATCAATTCCCTCTCCCTCGTTGCCGAGGAGCTTGAGAAGTTCAACTTTGACCGCTATGATTTTGGCGGACGGTACTATGGGTCAGATGATGGAGCCTGTGTCCCTTGATTTCCCCGAGCCTGAAAAGGTGGAGAAGCCTTGGGCCACCAACGGCACCGATATGGCTCGTGAGCATAACATCGTCAACTCCCTGTTCCTGCAGCCCGACGCCTTGGAGCGCACCAATTTTGAGCGTTACGAGCGTTACGCCTACATTGTGCAGAACGAGACGATGTACGAGGAATACCTGATGGAGGACGCCGAGATCTGCGTCACCGCCTTCGGCATCGCCTCCCGTGTGGCGAAGAACGCCATCAACGAGGCCCGTAAGAAGGGGATCAAGGTGGGTATGATCCGTCCCATCACCCTGTGGCCCTTCCCCGTAGCCCCCTTTAA
>JAZTZA010000103.1:0-2945 GCA_045637185.1 Acutalibacteraceae bacterium | reverse complement strand
ATAATAACTCTCGTAGGTGCAATATTCTGGGCGTTACATATCCTCTTGATCGACCGACTTGCCTACGACCTCAGCCCCATCAAGTTTTCGGCATCCCAGTTCTTCATATGCGGCCTGTTGTCCATTATCGGCGCCGCTATTTTTGAGATCGAGAGCATCCCTGCCCTCGTTGAGCAGGTGGCCGCGGTAAAGTGGCCCATCCTCTACGGCGGATTGATGTCGGTAGGCATCGCCTACACCTGTCAGGTGGTCGGCCAACGGGATGCCAATCCCACCGCCGCTGCTATCATTCTCTCCACCGAGTCGGTCTTCAGCGCATTGGGCGAGATGATTTTCTACTGCATCATCGTACGCGACCCCGAATTCGAAATGATGTCGGTCGTCGGCTGGATAGGCTGCCTGATAATGTTTGCAGGCATCGTAGTGTCGCAGATCTCTTTCCCGAAGGGTCTGTTCCGCAAGCGCGCATAATGCTTGCGGTGGTATATAAAAATTTTTTGAGGTGACTAAAATGAAAAGAATCATTTCAATCATTCTATGTATCGCACTGTCGATTTCTCTCGTTGCCTGCAACGATTCAACCGGTTCGAATGCTTCTTCTATTGTAGATTCAAGCTCTAAGGGCACATCGAGCGCCTCAGGCTCGTCGAACGACGCCTCCTCCGACGCTGATGAGTCCTCTGCGGGCGGCTCTTCATCGACCATCGGTTCCTCATCGACCTCGTCTGCTGTCATCCCGACGGTTAACAACTACGAGAAGACCACCTACAACCTTGCTGAAATAACCGATTGCGTCCACGTTACAGGTCGCTCGGACGTCGTCAAAACTTCCTCCTCTAAGACGGGTCTGCTATTTGACCACGCCGCACAGGGCCTGCTCTTCAAGGCCGACTGCGAGGGGGATATCACCATCTCCCTTGAAATAAAAATGAGGTCAACCGACACCGACGGACTGCACTATTACACCGTTTATATCGACGGTGTCAAGCAGGACAGAATTTCCGCCAAGGGCACTCCGGGCAAAACCGTAACGACTAAGCTAAAGGTTGCAAGTGGGCTTAATCGCGGTGTCCACACCGTCGAGGTCTACCGCAATCTCGAATCCTGCCTTGGTGTTGCCACCCTTCTGAGCGTAACTATGAACGGCGTTCCTCAGAAATGGGTAAGCGACCCCAATCAGCTTAAAATCGAATTTTTCGGCGACTCCATCACCTCGGGGCAAGGCGTTTACGGCACAAATGGCGCGGCCGATCAATCTAATATCAAGTACAATGACGGCACAGCCACCTACGCCTTTGTCGCATCCCGCATTTTAGGTGCAGAGGCGTCTATCGTCAGCTGCAGCGGCCTATGTATTGCAAGCAACGATATGTATAAATATTACGACAAGCTCAGTTGCGACCGCGACGTCTCCGTAAATTTCGACCATTCAAAAATGGATGTCGACCTGTATGTCATCGCCCTCGGCACCAACGATACCAACTCCATCAACAAACACAGTAACGAGCAGATCACTAAGGATGTTAAAACGGTTTTAGCCTCGGTTCGCAAGGACCATCCCAATGCAAAAATACTTTGGGTATACGGCCAGTTGAGCATCGAAAAAGGCAAGGTTATTAAAGACGCCGTCAATGCAGCCGGCGGTGAAGCGGCAGGCCTTTACTTTTACTGTTGCAAGAAGCAGAATGCGTCCGGAAGCAACTATCATCCCTCTGCCGAAGCGCAGCAACGCGACGGTGAAGAGGTCGCGGCCTACATCAAGACCATCCTCAACCTGAAATAATATCCTTCACGGAGGTCAACTGTGAAAAGAATACTCAGCGTTTTGCTTTGCAGTGCCTTGTTGCTTTCCCTTGTCGCCTGTGATAAAGACAGCGCCGACGGCTCGTCTATCCCGACTTCAAGCGGCAAACCCTCGAGCGAGAGCACCTCTTCAGCCTTTGCCGTCCCTACCGAAAACAACTATGAGAAGATAACCTATCCCCTCGCCGAAACAGCCGACTATTTCCACGTTACAGGCAGGACGGGGCTGGCTACCACCTCACTGGAAACCGACGAGCAAACGGGATTTATATGCGACTATTCGGCGCAGGGGTTGCTCTTCAGTGCTGACTGCGAGGGTGACGTCACCCTTACCCTCTGCCACCTGCTCAAAACGACAAGCTCAAGCATCTTTGTTGACCACTACTACACCGTCTACGTCGACGGAGTCAGGCAGGAGACGGTCACCGTTCAGGGCATTTTCAACGGCGAGATGATGGTCGATTTGCCAGTTGCCAAGGGGCTCGCTCGCGGCAGGCACACCTTTGAGGTGTACCGACAGAACGAGGCGATGACGGGCATTGCGACCCTCATCAGCGTGACTATGAACGGCGTGCCTGAAAAATGGGTCGAGGATGAAAACAAGCTCAAGATAGAGTTTCTCGGCGACTCAATTACCTCGGGAATTGGCATTAACACAGTCAACGGAGCAGCGGACGAAAGAGATATCAAGCACACGGTGGGAACCCTTACCTACGCTTTTATCGCTACCCGCATTTTAGGTGCGGAGGCCTCTATCGTCAGCCGCGGAGGTATGACCTTCTCGGACGGCACGGGCGCCGCCAGTATGTATAACTACTACGATCATCTCAGTTATGAGCGTGACAAAACCTTGGCATACGACCATTCGCAAACCGACATTGACCTCTACGTCATATCCTTGGGCACCAACGATATTTCAAGCAAGTACGGATTTACCGACGAGCAACTGACCGAGGGGGTTAAGGCAACCTTAGCGGCGGTCAGGGAGGATTATCCCGACGTAAAGATACTGTGGGTCTACGGACAGATGACCACTTCCAAGAGCAGTGTTATAAAGGCCGCTATCGAGGAAATGGGCGGCGAGGCCAAGAGCTTCTACTATTACTGCTGCACCAAGGCCAACTCCTTGGGAGGAACCTATC
>JAZTZA010000102.1:0-2153 GCA_045637185.1 Acutalibacteraceae bacterium | reverse complement strand
GAAGCAGCAACTATTCTCGACTGGGTAGCAAGAATGACCTTGCCGCCAAAGTGGGTAGAATCATAGCTGCCGGTAGCAACATCGGTGTACCAAGCTGAGTTGTAGTAGGCAGCGTCCTTGGTCACGGTCATATCGGCCAGACCGTCGAAGTCTGCGTATCCTTCTTCAACAGCAACAGCGCTGAATGCGAGGACCGAAACCATCGCAGCAACCATTGCGATCGCGCAAAGGATACTTAAGATTTTCTTTGCCATATTGTGTTCCTCCTAATAGAATATTCTCAAGGATGTGTCCGCAACACATCGCATAAGTAGGCATACTTATCATAATAAAAATCTGCCCAAAAGTCAACAAGTCGCCACCCCCTTCCAACACCCTCGTTTTTGGAAATCAGCAGGCAAATTGCCGATATTTTGTTGATTTTGCACAATTTTGCCAGATGTCGTTGGTGCTTTCGTACAACAGCATACATAAGGGGATGTCAACCACCCCTTAATGCGTCAAAACTCGATGTAATAAGTAACAAAAGCGCGTTCAAAAATTTGTTAGCCAGTAATTTCTTGAATTACTCTCGAACGGTTCGCTCACCCGCACTGCATGTATATTAAGAGAGATTTATGGTAAAAGTTTTCGACACAAAAGCATTGACTACAACATTTATATTGGTTAAAATATAATAAAATAATGTTTGCCCCTCGGGCACGAAAGGACGGTCAAAATTATGAACGACAAGGTTGCAAGCCTTAATGACAACGGCGAATACGATCCTTACATCATCAGCCTGTCCGACGAGGACGGTACCGATTACGAATTTGAGGTGCTCGACGACATCGACTACAACGATGCCCGCTATTTAGCCCTTCTCCCCGTCTATGACGACCCCGACGAAATGCTCCGCGACAGCGGTGAGATGGTCATTCTCAAGGCGGTCCCCGGTGACGAGCCCGAAAGCGAGGAGTACGAGGAGATTCAGGACGACAACGAATACGAGGATGTCGCGGCCGTCTTTGCCGACCGTTTGCAAGACCTGTTCGAGATCGAGGACGAGTAAAATTTTCCGCCTGCCCTGTGCGTGTACTTGGTTTGCCGTTTATGACCCGAACAACTTTAATATAGGGAGTCCGGCTCCGACAGCGGGATTGCAGACCTCCCGCTTTATGCGGAAGAAGGGAGCGCGAAACTGTTGGGAGGACACCCACCTGCTTGTAACGCAGGTTATAAAGGCGGATATACGGCAGGGCGGGTTTGTAAAAATGATGTTTGCCCCAAAGGGCAAATAAAGTTGCCTTACGGCAGTGATGCTACTTCGTAATGAAGTTGCTCTTCGAGCAGTTAAAACATCCGATTGCAGTTGCAATCGGATGTTTTTTTCTTTGGACACGCAAATTTCAGCTTGACCCCGTCATAGACATTGACAAAGGGGTTGATCCGTTTGTTAGAACAGTTATTCGGCTCGCTATTTCAAAATCTGTTATTCTTCATTCTTCACGTCAACACGCCCGGTTGCTTTCCAAGGGCACTGACCTCTGCCGAAGAAAAGGAATGCCTTGAAAAAATAAGCAAGGGTGATATGCAGGCGCGCAACAAACTCATCGAGCATAATCTGAGGCTGGTCGTCCACGTTGCGAAAAAGTATTTTTCCACCGAGGCTGACCCCGACGACCTTGTTTCCATCGGCACCGTCGGGCTTATCAAGGCGGTGTCCACCTTTGACGGCGGCAAATCGGTACGCTTCGCCACCTACGCCTCGCGGTGCATCGAAAACGAGATACTTATGTATTTCAGAAGCCGCAAGAAAAACGCTTTCGACGTGTCGATGAACGAGCCTATCGACACCGACAAGGACGGCAACGCACTGACCCTGATGGACGTCATTGCCTGCGAGGACACCATCCTCGACGAGATAGACACGGCGATGAAATTAGGTCGCCTGCAGGGCTTCTTGAGCGAACTCGGGGAACGGGAGCGCACCATAATCAAACTGCGCTACGGGGTCAACGGCTGTAAGCCGCTGACTCAACGCGAGGTGGCGAAAAAACTCGACATTTCACGCTCCTATGTATCGCGAATTGAGAAGAAGGCCCTGCTTGGGCTTCGGGAAAAGTTTGGAGCTTAAAAGCAAAAAGCGCGAGGTCGCCCGGGCCCGCGCCCTT
>JAZTZA010000101.1:0-2883 GCA_045637185.1 Acutalibacteraceae bacterium | reverse complement strand
CTTCGCGACTACGAAAAGGCCGCCCTCATCGGCGAAAAAACCTTCGGCAAGGGCATAATGCAGAGCACGATGCCTTTGGGCGACGGCTCGGCGGTGCGTGTGACGGTCGCTAAGTTCTACACCAAATCGGGCACCGAATTTCACGGCGTCGGACTGGCTCCCGACAGGGAAGTGAAGATCGATCAGTCGACCTCAAGCCGATTTTTGCTCGACGACTCGGATGAGCCGGTCATTCAGGCGGCCATCGACTATCTGACCTCCGCAAAATAGGCCATTTTCACAAATGCTACTATTCAATTTTGGTCAATATTGAGAGCGGTTTTTATTGCTAAAAACGGGGCTTTCTGCTAAAATAAATTAGATTACTTTATGCAAGGAGAAAATAGCATGAACAACATGTACCTCACCAACAAATCAAGGGGTGTTTTAAGGCTCGTTTCCTTAATGCTCTGCCTCGCTATGATTTTCTCGCTGGTTGCCTGTGAAACAACTTCGGGCGATTCCTCCAGCAAGAAGCCCTCGTCATCGGGCACACCCTCGTCATCGGACACAAGTTCATCATCTACCACCTCTCAGGCTCCGGACGTGGAAAGCCTTGAGACTCTGAAGGGTGACCACCTTATCGACTATCCCGATTACGACGAACGCATTGAGCGTGACTATATGTACGACGTGTCGGTCACTCAGGGTGATAAGACGATAGATCTGACCTGCTACAACCACTGCGACTCGGTCGCCACCTCCAGCCGCACCGTCAATGGCGATATGTACCGTCGTTTCTGTGAATTCGCCTTCTGGGGCAAACAGGTCAGGGTAGACATCACCGTCTATTCCGATTTTGACTCCTACACCGTTATGCCCTCGGCCAAGAACTTCCGCTCCGAGCGCAAGGGCAACGTCATCTCTGTTTACCTCGACAAGCCCGACTATTTCCTCCTCAAGCTTGATGCAAGCGACGACTCCATCCTGTCGGTCTTTGCAGACGAGCCCGAGGTCAACGTTCCCGATAAGAATGACCCCAACGTTATCTACGTCGACGGCTGGTACGAGCCTGAAAACTCGACCGTGCTGAACGTTTCCAAGGACAACACCGTTCTCTACCTTGCACCCGGCTCGGTGCTTAACGCACGCGTTAAGGTCACGGGCAACTTTGTCACCATCAAGGGACGCGGTATGATACTCGACCCCTACAGCGACATCTATAAGACCGACAAATCTGAAGCCAGCTACAGCGGCGGCACCGAGAAGCGTTATCTGCTTCACGTTACGGGATACGGCTGCACCATCGACGGCATCAAGATGGTCGATGCGCGCGACTACAATCTTTGGGTTCAAGGCGAGAGAATGAAGTGCACCAACCTGAAGATGCTCTCCAGCGAGATGTGCACCGACGGAATTACTACACACAAAGGCGGCGGCAACTTCTTTAGACACTGCTTCGTCTACGTTGCCGATAACGCTCTCGTGCTGAGCAGCAGCTCCACCACCTCGATATTCAGAGACATCACCATCGGTACCATCTGCTGCGGCATTTTCCCGCAGAACAACGCAGGAAAATACGAATTGACCGACTTTTACATCTTCCGCGCCGATGAGGGCGTAATGCGTAACTGCTACAACTGGGACAGCCTGCAGCGCACCTTTAGTCTTACCCTCAACAACGTCAGCGCTGTCGACTGCGACCACTTCCCCTTCATCTTCTATGGCTGGAATATGGGATCCGCGGCTAAATCCATAACCTTCAACAATCTTGCGGTGCCTGTTTCGACCGGTTCTGCCGATCTGGGTAGTGGCTACGGCCAGGCCATCCGTATTGAAAACGTTCCGGGATATCTTGCCACCAGCAACTATACCCTGACCTTTAACGGACTTTCTATAGGCGGAAAGGCCGTCACCAATGCATCGTTTAAGACCCAAATGACCGAAAACAACAAGATCGTTGTGACCGGCAACGGCTCCAAGTTCGGCCCTGCTACCGCAAACACTATCAAGGGCTCGGTCAAGCCCGAGGGCAAGATATTTATCGGCGAGCGTCAGCTCTTCACCAAAAACCGCCCCGTTAATAAGGACGGCACCTGGTACGTTCCTGCCGCAGACGTTTGCGCTGCAGTCGGAAAGAGCGTTCCTTCCAAGACCACCGACATCAACGGTGTCAAGTACATCTCCCTTGCCAACCTGACGGCAACCGGCGTTGCTAAGTCCGCCTCTTATGACAAGGCATCCGGACGCATCAAGATCAGCGTGCCTTCGGGAACGACCGGCGACCTGCTGAGCTGGTTGGGCAACAGCGCGCACAGCCATTGGTCTGAGTACGTCTGCTACGAAATGCATATGCTGTATCTTAAAGAGTACGGCGGCAACTCCTTCCGTATGGAAGATTGCAAAAAAGGCGCAGGCATCTCTTACAACCTCACTCCGCAAATGAAGCAGTACGGAAAGGGCAAGTACACCCTGACCTTTGAGGCAAAGGCTGATTCCGCCGCAAGTATGCAGATAATGTTTGGCTCAAACCGCAAGTTTAGATACAAAAAGGCCGTTCTTTCGACCGGCTGGCAGAAATTCACCCTCACCTACGACGAAACCACCGATCCTGTCGCAATCAAAAACGCCTGCCTTGTAATGTATGCCGAAGAAAATGACAAAGGCATCGAAGTAAGAAACGCAAAGCTTACTTACAACGGATAATTTTCCATCCCTTTTATAAAGGAGTATTCAAATGAAAAGAATCATTTCTCTTTTGCTCGCCGTCACCTTGCTGTTCAGCCTGACCGCCTGCAATACCGACACCGCCAACTCAAGCAGCAAAGCATCGTCAAAGACCTCGTCGGTCGGCTCCTCATCGCAGGGCGGCTCGTCGGGCGACAGCGAACAGGGCGATGCCTC
>JAZTZA010000100.1:0-5012 GCA_045637185.1 Acutalibacteraceae bacterium | reverse complement strand
CCATTCGCGACGACGTCAAGAAGGAGATCGAGAGTGCCCGTAATCAGAAGATAATCGGCGCCTCCCTTGATTCCAAGATCACCCTCTACGCAACCGGCGAGACCTACGCGCTGTTAAGCAAGTTCGAGTCGATTCTGACCGCTATCCTTATCGCCTCCGAGGTCGAACTCGTTGAGGGCGAGGGTGGCAGCTTCAAGGGCGACGAGGGAGTGGGTGTTACGGTTGAAAAGGCCGGCGGGTGCAAGTGTGAGCGTTGCTGGTCCTATTCCGAAACGGTCGGCAAGAACCCCGAGCTTGCCCAGCTTTGCGAGCGTTGCGCCGCAATACTTTCCGATAATTAGGAGATTTGAATGACCACTGTTATTGCCTTGATCTCTATTGCGGCCCTTGTGGCCATTGATCAGATAACCAAGCACCTCGTTGTTGCCAACTTCGCGGTCGGCGAAACTATGCCGATATGGGAGGGAGTGCTAAACTTCACCTATGTGCGAAATGACGGCGCAGTGTTTGGCTTCCTGTCGGGCAAGGGATATATCTTTAACACGGTCACCGTGTTGATAGTGCTTGTCGGCATCGCTCTTATCGTGATGCGCAAGATTCAGCCCAAGCTGCTCTTGTGGGCGGCCACCCTCGTGATCGCGGGCGGTATCGGCAACCTTATCGACCGATTCAGGCTGAGCTACGTCATCGATTTTATCGACGTCAGATGCTTCGGCAGGTTTTGGGTGTGGGTGTTCAACTTCGCCGATTGCTGTGTCGTCATCGGTTGCCTTATGATCTTGGCATACTACACTATCGACCTTATACGCGACTTTAAGAATAAGCCGACACCTGTCGCTGAAGCAACGGAGGAGCCCGATGCAAAGGCTTGAGTTTATCTGCGACCTGCCGAATATGCGTGTCGACAGCTTTTTGGCCGAGCGAGGCGATATGACCCGTTCAGCCGCCGCAAAGCTTTGCGATAACGGCGCGGTCACCATCGGTGGCAAGCCCTGCAGGAAAAAGGATATAGTTTCCATCGGCGATGAGGTGACGGTCGAACTGCCCGATCCCGTTGAGGCTGAGGCAAAGCCGCAGGACATACCCATCTCGGTGGTGTATGAGGATGACCAACTGCTTGTGGTCAACAAGCCCAAGGGTATGGTCGTCCATCCGGCACCGGGTAATCCCGACGGCACCCTCGTCAACGCTCTGCTTGCCCATTGCGGCGACAGCCTTTCGGGGATAAACGGGGTCATTCGCCCCGGTATCGTCCACCGAATTGATAAGGATACCAGCGGACTGCTTATGGTTGCCAAGAATGACGCCGCCCATCAGGTGCTTGCCGAGCAGATCAAGGAGCATTCCTTTCTGCGCGAGTATGAAGCGGTGGTCTACGGCAGAATGAGGGCCGACTCGGGCAAGATCGATGCCCCGATAGGTCGGCACCCCACCAAGCGCAAGCAAATGGCGGTCAACGGGGCGGCATCGCGTGATGCAGTGACCCACTACCGCGTAATAAAGAGGTATGACGGCTTCACCCACGTGGCACTAAGGCTTGAGACAGGCCGCACCCATCAGATCAGGGTGCATATGGCCCACATCGGCCACGCTGTTGCAGGTGACGCGGTCTACGGGCCGAAGAAGGTCATCACCTCCCTCAACGGACAATGCCTGCACGCCAAGAAGATAGGATTTATCCACCCTGACGGCAGGGAGCTGACCTTTGACAGCGAATTGCCCGATTACTTTACCGATTTTTTGAAGACCTTGAGAGAGATATGAGAAACGATTTTTCCGATTGCCTGCTTGTCTGTGATATCGACGGCACCCTTGCCGAAGGGCAGGTCATACATCCCGATAATATCAGGGCGCTCGAGCGCTTTCGGTCGATGTCGGGTCAGGTGGTTCTGGCAACGGGACGCACTCCGCAGTCGGCGGCACCGCTTGTCCGCCGCCTGTCAGCCAACAAACTGCTGATATGCAACAACGGCGCGGTGCTTTACGATTGCCACAACAATTCTGTCGCGTGGGAGAGGACCTTAAAGCTCGGCAGCATCGTCGAGGATATAAAGGAAGCCTTTTCGGGAATGGGAATTTTGTCCTACTGGCAGGACAAACTGACTATGTACCAAGCTTCACCTGCGGTCGAGCGGCTGATAGTTGATGAAAAACTGCAGCTGACCGACGAGGACACCCCTACACCCAACAAGCTTTTGCTCGGCGACGAGCCGCACAAATTGGCTCAGGCGGAGGACTTTCTTCGCCGACTGCTTGACCCGAATGAAATCGATATCGTGCGTGCCTCGCCTCATTTCACCGAGCTTTTGCCCAAAAATGCCGACAAGGCAGGGGCGGTAAAGCGTGTGGCCGAAATGTTGGGGATCAAGAGGGACAACCTTTTTGTCGCAGGCAACTATTTCAACGATATTTCGATGATGAAGCTTGCAAGGGTCTCGTGTGCCCCCTGCGACTCGCCTGACGAGGTCAAAAACTGCGCCGACTACGTCGCTTGCGCCTGCAAGGATGGCGCGGTGGCCGATTTTATCGAGCATCTTATAAATATGTTTTGAATTTTCTGCGCTTTACGGCGCGGATGCAAATAAAATAAAAACTTAAGGGAGTTACTATGGACGCGAAAACAAAAAAGCAACTGCAAATTACTGCCTGCAAGGCGAGAATGGGTGTCATCGAGGGCACCTTCAACGCAAAGTCGGGACATCCGGGCGGCTCACTCTCGATATGCGAGGTGCTGTCCTACCTCTACTTCTGCGAGATGAACGTCGACCCTGCCAATCCTGACAAGGCCGACCGCGATCGCTTCGTTCTGTCCAAGGGACATTGCGCGCCTGCACTTTACTCGGTGCTTGCCCTGCGCGGATTCTTCGGATGGGATGAGATTGCGAAGCTTCGCAAGCCCCACGCTTTGTTGCAGGGACATCCCTGCATTCATATCCCCGGTGTCGATATGTCCTCCGGCTCGCTCGGTCAGGGAATATCCAACGCCGTCGGAATGGCTCTTTCCGCCAAGCATTTTGGAGATGATTTCCGCGTTTACACCGTCCTCGGTGACGGCGAGATCGAGGAGGGACAGGTTTGGGAGGCCGCTATGTTCGCAGGCCAGAAGAAGCTGTCCAACCTTGTAGCCTACGTTGACTTCAACGGCCTGCAGATCGACGGTACCGTTGAGGAGGTTAACTCTCCCTGTCCTATTGATGAGAAGTTCAAGGCGTTCGGATGGAACGTCATCACCATCGACGGCCACGACCTTGACGCTATCGAAAAGGCCTATGCAGACGCACGCGCATGCACCGACAAGCCGACCGTTATCGTCGCCACCTCTATCAAGGGCAAGGGCGTTTCCTTTATGGAAAATCAGGTCGGTTGGCACGGCTCGGCTCCTAACGCGGAGCAGTACGAGATCGCTATGAACGAGCTTAAGGCACAGCTTGCCGAGCTCGAAGCGTAAGGAAGAAAGGAGCAGAGCATTATGTCAGAGATCAAAAAAATGGCCACCCGTGACGGATACGGTCAGGGCCTTGTAGAACTTGGAAACACCCGCGATGACGTCATCGTTTTCGATGCCGACCTTGCGGCCGCAACCAAAACCGGAGCCTTCAAGAAGGTCTTCCCCGAGAATTTTTACAACTGCGGAATCGCCGAGCAGAATATGATGAGCATCGCCGCAGGCGTTGCCACTACCGGCAAGACCGTTTTCGCAAGCTCATTTGCGATGTTTGCGGCAGGCCGTGCCTTTGAGCAGGTTCGCAATTCCATCGGCTACCCCCATCTTAATGTCACCATCGGTGCCACCCACGCAGGCATCTCGGTCGGTGAGGACGGTGCCACCCATCAGTGCTGTGAGGATATCGCCCTGATGCGCACCATCCCCGGTATGACCATCATTAACCCTGCTGATGCCGTTGAGGCCAAGGCGGCAACCATTGCGGCCGCTGAGATCGACGGACCGGTTTATCTGCGTCTGGGCCGCCTCGCTGTTCCCGTCATCAACGACGAGAACACCTACAAGTTCGAGCTTGGCAAGGGTGCCACCCTTGTTGACGGAAATGACGTTACCATCGTTGCAACCGGCCTTATGGTCGAGCGCGCCCTTCAGGCCGCTGAGCAGCTGAAGGCTGAGGGCATTTCGGCTCGCGTTATCAACATCCACACCATTAAGCCTCTCGACGAGGAGATCATTCTCAAGGCCGCTGAGGAGACGGGCGCCATCGTCGTTGCCGAGGAGCACTCGGTTATCGGCGGACTGGGCAGTGCCGTCAATGATGTTCTGGCCGCCAAGCTGCCCACCCCCGTCAAGAAGGTGGGAGTCGAGGACGTCTACGGTATGTCGGGTCCCGCACTCGAGCTGCTTGACATCTTCGGCCTGAACGCTGACAACATCGTCGCCAAGGCAAAAGAAGCCATTTCAATGAAGAAATAATTGTACTAAGAGGGGAGTCTGGCGAAAATTCGCACAGGCTCCCTGTTTTAACAAAGGAGGTGAGGTCGTATGATGAAGGGGTTGCCCCCATCTGTCAGGGCGGTAATTGAGATTCTTGAGCAAAACGGGTTCAGAGGATACCTTGTGGGTGGATGCGTGCGCGATTTCCTTATGGGAATCGAGCCCCACGACTACGACCTGACCACCGACGCTCTTCCTGAGCAGATAAAAGGGTGCTTCAGTCAGTACAAGGTTATCGAAACGGGTATCCGGCACGGCACCGTCACCGTAGTCGTTGACCAAACACCCGTCGAAGTGACTACCTTTAGAATCGACGGCGATTACCGCGACAATCGTCATCCCACCGACGTCATATTTACCCCCGATCTGCACGAAGACCTCGCCCGCAGGGATTTCACCGTCAACGCGATGGCCTACGGCAAGGAGGGATTGCAGGACTTTTTCGGCGGACAAGCCGACTTGGAGAAGGGGATCATCCGCTGTGTCGGCGACCCTGACAAGCGGTTTGACGAGGACGCGCTGCGCATTTTACGCGCCGTAAGGTTTGCTTCGACCCTCGGGTTTGAGATTG
>JAZTZA010000099.1:0-3414 GCA_045637185.1 Acutalibacteraceae bacterium | reverse complement strand
CGACAAGCACGAACTTGCCATATTCAAGGATGGCGTAACCTTATAGTAAAGCAAAAAGAACACACCTCGAATTCGAGGTGTGTTCTTTTTGCTTTACTATAAGGTTACGCCATCCTTGAATATGGCAAGTTCGTGCTTGTCGAGCAGTTCTGCCTTTGCCTTGACCTCGCCCGAAGCAAGACCTAAAACATAGTCGATAAACTCGTCGGTAAGCGCGTCCATACTTTTGCCCTCTAATAGCGCGCCTGCGTTAAAGTCGATCCACATCTTCTTTTTATCGGCAAGAGGAGTGTTGCTCGATATCTTCGCGGTCGGCACAGGACAGCCAAACGGCGTTCCCCTGCCTGTTGTAAAGAGTATCAACTGCGCGCCCGAAATTGCGAGAGCGTTGGAAGCGACAAGGTCGTTGCCGGGTGCCTGCAAGAGCGAAAGACCCTTTTTCTTCACGGGGTCGCCGTAGCTGAGCACATCCTCAACGGGAGCTGTGCCACCCTTTTGAACGCAACCGAGGGACTTGTCTTCAAGGGTGGTAATTCCTCCCTCTTTGTTGCCCGGAGAGGGATTTTCGTCCACCTTTTCGCCGTAGCGCATAAAGTATTTCTTGAAGTTGTTGATAAGATCCACCGTCTTGCCAAACTCAGACTCGGTTCGGCAACGGTTCATCAATATGGTCTCGGCGCCGAACATCTCGGGCACTTCGGTAAGCAGGGTGCTTGCGCCCATACCGATCATCCTGTCCGAAAGCGAACCGAGCAAGGGGTTGGCGGTTATGCCCGAAAAGCCGTCGGAGCCGCCGCACTTAAGGCCGATAACAAGCTCGCTTGCAGGGCATTCCTCGCGGCGACATTTGTCGGCATCGCAGGCAAGCGCCTTTACAATCGCGACGCCCTCGGCAATTTCGTCCTCGCACTCCTGAGCGACGAGGAACTTGACTCGGTCGGGGTCGTATTCTCCGAGTACCTTTTTAAGTTCGTCGATATTACCGTTTTCACATCCAAGTCCGACCACCAGCACAGCGGCGGCGTTGGGATGCTTAATAAGTCCCGAGAGATAGCGCAGGGTCATATTCATATCATCGCCGAGCTGTGAACAGCCGTAAGGATGGTTGTATGAATAGATGCCGTCAATATTCTCGGTCTTGAACTGCTGTACCTGCGCCTCAATCTCGCGCACGATAGAGTTAACGCAACCGACGGTGGGGATGATCCACACTTCGTTGCGGATACCAACCTTTCCGTCAGGCCTTTTGTAGCCCATAAAGGTGCGCGGAGCCTGAGCCTTGACCTCGCTGAAATCAGGATGGTATTCATACTCCAGCAGGTCGGAAAGGTTCGACTTGGTGTTGTGGGTGTGCACCTGCTCGCCCACATCGATATCGCACTTCGCGTGGCCGATCGGGTAGGCATACTTAATTATGTTCTCGCCCTTTTTGATACCTCTTACGGCAAATTTATGTCCTGCGGGAATATCATTTTTCAGTTTGATATTTTCGCCGTTGACCGACACGGTCTCGCCTGCTACAAGTGATTCGACCGCAACGGCCACCCCGTCGTTTTGGTGAATTTTAATACACTTCATCGGCTCAAGACCTCTTTCAAAGCATCGGCGGTGTCGGCAACGATCTTATCATACCAGTAGCCAACCGTCTTTTCAAAATCCTTGTACGCGGTCAGGTCCTCGCCCCAGAAATCGACATTAGAGCAGGCCTTTGCTACGAAATCAGGGCCGGAACTGTTCTGTGCAAAAAATTCCAACACGGCCGCGTCGTCGTGAATGACATATTCGTCGCCGTTGGCCCTCTTAGCGTGCAGCCCGTCTTCCATAAGGGCATCCGATGAATAAAATGCCAGCAAGGCCGCAAAGGAGAAGGTGATGAGCCTCGGAAGCTCCTTTTTATTATTATAATGATCCTTGAAGGAGGGCAACACTCTTGCCTTCCACTTGGAAACGGAATTCAGCGAGATGGAAAGCAGAGCATGGTCGATGAAGGGGTTTTCAAAACGCTCAAAGACCGAATTCGCGAAGGCTTTTACCTCGTCGATGGGTAAGTTTACCTGCGGTACGATCTCCTCCATAACGACACGGCGGATAAATTCACCCATTACCGAATCGTTCATACAATCCCTTACAATGTCAAGGCCGTAGAGGTAGCCCGCAAGCACGCTCGAAGTGTGTGCGCCGTTGAGCACCCGCACCTTTCTCTCTCTGTAAGGCTTCTGATTATCGGTAAATACGACGGGCAGACCGATCTTGTCAAGGGGAAGCTCGTCGCTTATATCACGCTCACTCTCGATGACCCAAAGGGCAAAGGGTTCGCCAACGTCAACCAGCTTATCCTCGTATCCGAGCCCCTCGCAAAGCGTTGCCGCCTCCGACTTGGGATATCCCGTAACGATTCTGTCAACAAGGGTTGAACAGAAGATGTTACTCTCCTCCACCCAAGTCTTGAAGTCATCTGGAAGGTTCCAAGCCTCAGCAAGTGCAAGAACGCACTCCTTAAGCTTGCCGCCGTTATTCTCAATAAGTTCAACTGGCAGAACGATGAGCCCTTTATTCTCGTTGCCGTTAAAAGCAAGATAGCGTTCATAGAGGAATTTGGTCAGCTTTCCCGGATAGGTATTCGGCAGACCGTCAAAGCTGTCATTCTTATCCAGAACGATACCTGCCTCGGTGGTGTTGGAGATGACGAAACGCAGGGTATCCAGCCTTGCGAGCGACATATATTCATCGTAATCCTCGGCACAGTCAAGCGCCTTTGCGATCGAGGTTATGATACGGCTGTCGTTTACGACCTCGCCGTTCTCTTTGCCTCTGAGCACTACGGTATAAAGGTCGTCCTGCTCGCGAAAGGCATCGAGCGAGCCGAAGGAGATCGGCTTTACAATGGCGACGCTTCCGCAAAAGGCACCCTTTTCGTTGGCAATGTCGAGCATATAATCGACAAACGCCCTCAAAAAGTTGCCCTCGCCGAACTGCACCGCTTTAATGGGATATTTGGCTTTGGTTGCTTTATCTTTAATATTCATAAACTATCACCTTAAAGGCCGAAATACCTCTCGGCATTATAGTAACAGATGCCTTGAACAAGCTGTCCAAGCTGCTTTTCATCGTTGGGATACTCGCCGTTTTCCACCCATTCTCCGATGAGGTTGCAGAGTATGCGCCTGAAATACTCGTGGCGGGTATAGGAGAGGAAGCTGCGCGAATCGGTCAGCATACCGATAAAGTTGCCGAGCAAGGAGAGATTGGCAAGGGATTTGAGCTGAGCCTCCATACCCGATTTGGTATCGTTGAACCACCACGCAGAGCCGTGCTGGATCTTGCCTGCGACCTCACAGCCCTGAAAACAGCCGATGATAGTGCCAAGCAGTTCGTTGTCCTGCGGATTGAGGGAGTAAAGGATCGTCTTGGGCA
>JAZTZA010000098.1:0-7856 GCA_045637185.1 Acutalibacteraceae bacterium | reverse complement strand
CGCCGTCGTCGATGATGTGGCGGCGCATAACTTCCTTCTGCAGGCTGTACGAAAGGTAAAATGATTACGAGTGGCAAGCTTCAGACTGTTGGGCGATGTGCTCGGACACATCGGCCTTGACCTGCTCGCAGGTCTGCCCACTACCGTGTTGCGTGCCGTTTACGGCGTAGCGATATGGTTCTCGGCCGTAATGGCTGTGGTGTCGGGCGTGGTTTACGCTTGGCAAAACCGCGAGTTTATAAAAAACTAAAAAAATAGTGGACATTCTCGGACACCTAATATATAATGTTAATAAGTTGAATATTCTATCGCTTTGACGTGGGACCAGTACCCGCCATTTCAACATCAGAGAGAGGGCTTCACCGGCTGAAAGGGCCCTTTGTGAGAGTGACGGCGAATGCACCCACCAGCTCGCAGGAGGAACGGCAACCCTAAGTATTTCTGCGCGAATGAGCCTCGTTATCGGCTTTGCGAGTTACAAATCGAAGTGGAACCGCGACTTTTTAACCGAGCCGCCTTCGCCGTCTTAATAGACGGTGGAGGCTTTTGTTTTTGACTGAAAGGAGGGCACGGCTAAGGCCGTGTTTGGACTTATGTTTAAGAGATTGAAAGAGGATATCGCAACCGTAAGGGAGCGTGACCCTGCCGCAAGGTCGGTCATCGAGATATTGTTTCTCTATCCAGGACTGAAGGCCATCAGGATGCATCGCAGGGCAAAATGGTTTTATGAGCGAGGCTGGTTTTATATCGCGAGGGCGATATCTCAGCGTGCCGCGCGCAAGACGGGCATCGAGATACACCCCGGTGCCACCATCGGCCGCCGCTTGTTTATCGACCACGGCACAGGCGTGGTTATCGGTGAGACCACCGAGATAGGCGACGACGTTACCATCTATCAGGGCGTCACCCTCGGCGGAACGGGTAAGGATCAGGGCAAGCGTCACCCCACCATCGGTAACAATGTTATGATCGGTGCGGGAGCAAAGGTGCTCGGCCCCTTCACCGTCGGCGACAACTCGCGCATCGCCGCGGGAGCCGTAGTGCTTGAGCCTGTACCCGAAAACAGTACCGCCGTCGGCGTACCCGCCAAGGTGGTCAAGCGCAACGGTGTGCGTGTGCGCGACGAGCTTGACCAGATCCACATTCCCGACCCCGTTGCACAGGAGCTTTGCCGTCTGAGAGGCGAGGTCGAAAAATTAAAAGAGCAGTTAGCAACAACCAACAAGGAGTAATGATATGAAAATTTTCAATACGCTGACCCGTCAAAAGCAGGAGTTTGAGCCCATCAAGGAGGGCAAGGTCGGAATTTACGCCTGCGGCCCGACCGTCTACAACTTCATCCACATCGGTAACGCGCGTCCTCTGTGCGTTTTCGACGTGCTTCGTCGCTATATGGAGTGGCGCGGATATGACGTCACCTTCGTGCAGAACTTCACCGACATCGACGACAAGCTCATCAAGAAGGCCAACGAGGAGGGTATTACCGTCCCCGAGGTTGCTGAGAGATATATCAAGGAGTTCTGGACCGACGTTGAGGGAATGAACATCCGCAAGGCTACCGTTCATCCCCGTGCGACCGAGAATATCGAGCCGATAATCTCCCTTATCGGCAAGCTGGTCGACAACGGATATGCCTACGCTTCCAACGGAGACGTCTACTTCCGCACTCACAAGGCCAAGGAGTACGGCAAGCTCTCCCATCAGCCGCTTGACGAGCTGGAGGCGGGTGCGCGTATTGACGTAACCGAGGTCAAGGAGGACCCGATGGATTTTGCCCTCTGGAAAGGGGTCAAGCCGGGCGAGCCCTTCTGGGAATCCCCTTGGGGCGACGGCCGTCCCGGCTGGCATATTGAGTGCTCGGCTATGTCTCAGCGCTACATCGGCGAGACCATCGACATCCACTGCGGCGGTCAGGACCTCATCTTCCCCCACCACGAAAACGAGATCGCTCAGTCGGAATGTGCGAGCGGAAAGCCCTTTGCAAACTACTGGATGCATAACGGCTACATCAACGTTGACAATCGCAAGATGTCAAAGTCGCTCGGTAACTTCTTTACCGTTCGCGACGTGGCCAACGAGTACGGCTACGAGCCCATCCGCTACCTGATGATATCCTCCCATTACCGCTCACCCATCAACTACTCCACCGAGATAATCGAGCAGAGCAAGGCGGCGCTTGACCGGCTTTACAACTGCCGTGATAACCTCTGCTTCCGCCTTGAGAATGCCATTGAGGGAGAGGCAAAGCAGGACTTTGCAAAGTTCAAAGAGGAGTTCATCACCGCGATGGAGGACGACCTCAACACCGCCGACGCGATAGCCGCCCTCTTCAATCTGACCAAGGAGATAAACACTATGCTCGGCGGCGAGCCTTCTAAGGCCGACTGCGAGGCGGCGCTCAGCCTCTTTGACGAGCTTTGCGGCGTTCTGGGTCTCGTGTACAACGTCAAGAAAGAGGACGACCTCGACGCAGAGGTGGAGGCCCTTATTGCCGAGCGTACCGCCGCAAGAAAGGCAAGAGATTTTGCCCGCGCCGATGCCATACGCGATCAGCTCAAGGAGATGGGCATCGTTCTTGAAGACACACCGCAGGGTGTAAAGTGGTCTCGCGCATAAATGACCTGATTACAGGAGGACAATATTATGAAAAACAAAATCGTTGCAGGAATCGACCTTTCGACCGTAAAAGCAGGACCTCTGCCGCAGGTGGCCGAGTGTTCTCGACGTGCCGCCGCCGACGGATGTGTGCTTCTGGAGAATAAGAATGCCACTCTGCCCATCAGGGACGGCGATCGCGTATCCGTTTTCGGACGGATGCAGACCGAATATATCAAGAGCGGCACAGGCTCGGGCGGACTGGTCGTCGTGCCCTACAAGACCAACATCCTTGACGCTCTGCGTGCCGATGATGCCATCACCGTCAACGAGGAATTGGCCGCCGTCTACGCTGAATTTTCGAAGGAGTCTCCCTTTGATAACGGACACGGCTGGGCTACTGAGCCTTGGTGCCAGAAGGAGATGGCGTTGACCGATGAGTTGGTTGCCTCCGCCGCTGAAAAGAGCGACGTTGCGATTGTTATCGTCGGACGCCTTTCGGGCGAGGACCGCGACAACGCTCCCGTGCGCGAGTCCTACATAATTTCCGAGGCTGAAGAGGCTATGATCGAGAAGGTCACCAAGCATTTTGACCGCGTTGCCGTTGTCCTCAACGTCGGCAACATCATCGATATGAAGTGGGTCAAGGCTTACAACGTTCCGGCCGTACTCTATGTGTGGCAGGGCGGTATGGAGGGCGGAAATGCCGCCGCTGACGTCCTGCGCGGACGCGTAAGCCCGAGCGGAAAGCTCGCCGACACCATCGCCAACGACATTTCTGACTATCCGTCGACCGCCAACTTCGGAAAGGTGGGAGAGGTCCTCTATTGCGAGGATATCTACGTCGGTTACCGCTATTTTGAGACGGTTGCTCAGGACAAGGTGGTCTATCCCTTCGGCTACGGCCTTAGCTACACCGATTTTGATATTGAAACACTGTCTGCCGAGGATGCAGGCGGACAGATCAGGCTTAATGTCAAGGTCACCAACGTCGGCAAGGCCGCAGGCCGCGAGGTCGTGCAGGTCTACTACGGCGCGCCGCAGGGCAAGCTCGGCCGACCCGTCAAGGAGCTTGCCGCCTTCAAAAAGACCAAGCTGCTCGCCCCCAACGAGAGCGAGGTGCTTTCGATCTGCTACGACATCGACAAGATGGCGGCATACGATGACAGCGGCGTGACCGGTCATAAGTATTGCTATGTTCTCGAGTCGGGAGACTATATTATATACGTCGGCAACTCGGTAAGGGACGCGAAGGCAGTCTTCACCCTGCCGATAGATGAGCTTATTGAGGTTGAGCAGCTTGAGCAGGCGCTTGCACCCTCCAAGAAGTTCGAGCGTATGCATCCCGTTGCACAGGGCGACGGCTTTGTAATGGAGCTTGAGCCTGTGCCGACCCGCGAGTACGACCTCAAAAAGAGGATCGCCGACCGTCTGCCTGCCGACATCGCCTATACCGGCGACAAGGGGCTCATCCTTGACGACGTCCGCAAGGGCAACTGCACTATGGAGGAGTTCATCGCTCAGCTCGATGACAACGACCTCATCGCGATGGCTCGCGGCGAGGGAATGAGCAGTCCCAAGGTAACGGGAACGGGCAGTGCCTTCGCAGGTATCACCGAGAGACTGCAGAAGTTCGGCATTCCCGTCGTCTGCACCACTGACGGCCCGTCGGGTCTGCGAATGAAGACCTCTAACGACGTTGCGTCCTTGATGCCCAACGGCACCCTGCTCGCTTGCACCTGGGATGCTCAGCTCAACGAGGAGCTGTTTACATACGAGGGTATAGAGATGTACTCCTATCAGGTCGACGCCCTGCTCGGACCGGGAATCAACATTCACCGCAGTCCTATGAACGGCAGAAACTTTGAGTACTTCTCGGAGGACCCCTGCCTTGCAGGAGTTATGGCCGCCGCTCAGAGCAAGGGCATAAGCCACAGCGGCGTCACCGCCACCATCAAGCATTTCTGCGCCAACAGTCAGGAAACCGACCGTCGCGGCGCCAACTCGGTGCTCAGTGAGCGTGCCCTGCGCGAGATCTATCTCAAGCCTTATGAAATGGCGGTCAAGCAGGGAGGCGCTACCTCGATAATGACGGCCTACAACCCCGTCAACGATTTCCAGAGTGCCAGTAACTACGACCTGACCACCACCATTTTGCGCGGTGAGTGGGGCTATGACGGCATTGTTATGACAGATTGGTGGGCGGACTGCAACGATGAGGACCATCCGTCCAGCCGTTCCTACCGCTCGGCGATGGTGCGTGCGCAGAATGATATCTACAAGGTTGTCGGCAACGGCACCGCAGGGGATAACATTCAGGACAACATCAGGGATGCCCTTGACAACGGCGGACTTACCCGCGGCGAGCTTCAGCGCAACGCTATCAATATCTGCCGTTATGCAATGAGGGTCTATGCGATGGACCGCTATGAAGAAAAGGGCTTTAAGCCCGCGCCCCGCAAGGAGAACGGCAGGGTCTACTGTGACATTACGGGTGACCTTTCGGGAACCTTGACGGTCAAGGTCGAGGAGGACTCCTACTGTGAGATCACCGTTACGGTCCTCGTTACCGCAGGACCGCTTGAGCAGGTTCGACTCGGTATGGGCTTCAGCGGTTGTCCGTCGGATATGCTGGTCTCCGACACCGACGGCAAGGAGATAGGCTACAAGATGGAGCAGTTCTTCCCCAAGGGAGAGAATAAGGTCTCGCTCTACAAGGACGCAAAAAAGATAAAGATCACCGGCTTCAAGGTGCAGGAGATATAAGAAAATTTCAAGAGCCACGCGAAAAGCGTGGCTCTTTTTCTGTCCAAAGGGGAAGGCTAACGACAATTTAATCAGGGATAAAACATATTTAAGAGCAGATAAAAGATGCCCGTTGCCTACATCTGATAAAGATGGTAAAGTATATATAGCTGATGGTTAATATTTTGAACAGGATGGATGATTATGTACAGATGCCCTCATTGCGGAGAAGAAGCCTTTTCATTAAGGGTTAAATTAGGGATTACTTCAAAGCTAGGTCAGGCGCCGCTCTGCCCGAATTGCAACAAGGTGTCGTTCCGCTGTTTCCTTGTGGGCGGTCATTGGTTATATAAGGCGATAATTGGATTGAGCGCCTTTTTGGCTTTTGCCTTGGTGCTACTCTTTTTCAAAACAAATGTTATAGCAGGCGCGTTTTTAGCGTTGTTGCTCACTATATTGTTCTATCTGGTTTTCAACTACTATTTTTGCCACTTTGACGGTTTTACAAAAGCATATTTTAATTCAGAAAAAATCCTTGTTGAATTAAAAGATGCAAAAAGGATCTGGCCAAAGATAAGAAAAGGGGAGATATACGAATTACTCCCGAGCACGAGCCCTGACTGCTTTGATATAAAGAAGCATTTTGTGGTTATGGTTGAAAAAATCAATAGTGGAAAAATGGAGTTGCGTATTATCAAAGCCTACATAAGCAACGCAAGTGTTCCGAAGGGCGAGCTGCTATCGCTGAACGGTATACAATGCGAGGTGGCCGAATGATGAACAAAGTTATATTAAAAAGGACTATAAAAGTTGGTATAATTGTAATTCTAATTGTTATTATGGCTTTTGTTTTAATTTATAATGTAGGAATTGAAATAGGCGGCAGAAGTCGTATATATATTGATGATTATAATGAGCTCTATCTTTATAAAACTAACATATCACAAGATTTTATGGGATTTCCCGGAATGCGAACACAGCGGTATAAGATATGGTTTTTGCCTGGACAAAAGAACAAACTGTTAAATAAAATAAAAGAAGACGTTAATATAGAGTTATCGCGGATAGCTGAGGATAACAAGGATATAATAAAAGGTTATGAGATCAGTGATGATTTCAAAAAAGTATATATTTATTTTTGTGATAATTTGCAGAGTGCCGATATTTCTTATTCACTGTATAGAACATTGACGGAAAAGATCGAATATAGAGTAGAGCTATATTTTCAAATTGAAAACGGGTATGGAAACACAGATTTCGATGGCGGTATTATTACTTATGTACAGCAAAACGTTGATTAAAGCACAAGGTGCTAAAGAATATTATAAAACATGGGAAGAACGTCAAAAATAAGGAGAATGATAATGCAAAAAGAACAACGCCCTGCCTTGAAGCATCCGTTGTGGCTGCTTTTGACAACGCCGATAATTGTGACAGCACTTCTTTCGGTGGTTTTACTGGTTTGTAACGGCTACATAAGCCTGACTCGATTCGATATGCTCCATATGCCTGTCTTTATCGGCGGCGAGAATTATGTGAGCTTGCTTACCGACGGCTCGTTTTGGTTGGCGACAGGTTACACCGCCTTAGTCTTGATTCTGTCCGGCGGCATCTGCGTGGGCTTAGGCTGGCTGGGCGGTACGGGTGCTGCAAAATTACCGTTA
This sequence comes from Acutalibacteraceae bacterium, assembly GCA_045637185.1. Lineage (GTDB taxonomy): Bacteria > Bacillota > Clostridia > Oscillospirales > Acutalibacteraceae > RGIG2206. Next base: position 852 of record JAZTZA010000098.1, on the reverse strand, counting down.
CCCTTGCAGGTCGCCTTTGCGGTGCTTGCGGGACTTGGAACGATGCTTGGGATATGCTTCGGACACATCGGTGCGTTTGGAAAGGTCGAAACATATCATATCCTTTACCTGCCCCTTCAACTGATTTTGGTGGGGATAGGGCCCGCTCTTCTCATATTTTACATAGGCGCGCTGACAGGTCGCTCTCGCGCAGCGTGGCACATAGCGGTAGGCGCTATCCCCGTGTGGATGTTGCTGAACAAGGGCACTTCGTTAATCAACAGAGATACTTTTCTCTTTCCTTTCTCGAGCGAGGGAATTAGAAACGTGTGGCTGCCCGAGTTGCTGAATCAGAAGGCAAACAAAATCTTTGACATCGGATCTGCCGGTGCGATTTTAATAATGATGCTGGTTATGGTAGGCTTGCTTACCGCGGCGGCGCATATTATAATATCGCGGTGTATGAAGTCAAGCCCATCGCCCCTGCTCAACCAAAAGGTTGGTAAAGGAATGAGCCTATCCGCACTCATTTTGTGCGCAGGCGTAACCATCGTTATGCTAATATTGCTGATCCTTTTGGCGATAACTCCCGATTGCGACCCGCTGGCTCTGTTTCCGACTGAAAATATATCTGCAAAAAGCTTTGCAACATTAGATGCTTTGTATCCCCGTACTTATTTGCGGTTGACGCCTGTATATATGTTGGTTTCGCTGTACATCTTTTTTGTTGCAGTTTTGCCGCCGGCTGTCTGGTTGTCCTTCTCGCCGTCAAAATTTCGCCGTCCGATGATAGTCACCGCTTTGATTTCATCGGTGATTTTATCATTCTTCTTGGGACTTTTTTGGACATGGTCGGAGTTTGGACTGTGCGGC
>JAZTZA010000097.1:0-3959 GCA_045637185.1 Acutalibacteraceae bacterium | reverse complement strand
GAACTCTATCTATGCCAAAGCAAAACACCACCCTTTTGGATGGTGTTTTGCTTTGGCAGGGGCAGAAGGACTCGAACCCTCGGCACGCGGTTTTGGAGACCGCTGCTCTACCAACTGAGCTATGCCCCTATATATTCACTTCTTCAAAAAAGTTTGGTGGGCCATCAGGGACTCGAACCCCGGACCAACCGGTTATGAGCCGGTTGCTCTAACCAACTGAGCTAATGGCCCAAACGAACCACGTGCATCATTATACCACAAAATCATCGTTTGTCAACAAAAAGCTTCAAAAAACATTCACACATATTTATCTTGTTTTCTCCGTGAATATTTTCTGCCCTTTCTTATTATAATGTAAGATACTGATCAAAAATCTATTGACAACTCATTATTGCTGTGCTAAAATACATCTAAATATTGAAAAGACGATGACGAAGAGTGCGCAATTGACACCTTTCTACAGAGAGACAGCGGCCGGTGAAAGCTGTCGGGAGGGCTTTTGTGTTTGTAGCTTCTGAGTCGGGAAGAAGAAAGATGACCGTCGAGTAGAACTTCCCCGTGATTACTGCGTTAATGTATAGGGATTATTGGATCCTGAGTGGTGGCGTTTGCCGCAATTTGAGTGGTACCGCGGGCACATATTATGCTCGTCTCAAAGTCATAGCTTTGGGACGAGCGTTTTTGTTTCGTTCGAGAGCGGAAAGGAATTTATTATGGAACAGATTACTGCACTTGATTTCAAGATCAAGGAAATGGCGGCCCGAATCCGCGAACTGCGCGAGATCGAGGGCCTGAGCGCTCAGGAAATGGCTGACAAGACCGCCGTTTCGGTTGAGGATTATATCGCCTGCGAAAAGGGCGAAAACGACCTCAACTTTACCTTCATCTACCGTTGCGCGCTTGCCTTCGGTGTCGACGTAACCGACATCATTGAGGGTAAGAGCCCCACCCTTAAATCCTTCACCGTCACCCGCGCAGGTTCCGGTCAGAAGATCTCCAAGGCCCACGGTATGACCTACTACAACCTTGCATACGCCTTCCGCAACCGTATCGCCGAGCCGCTTTACGTCCGCAGCGTGTATGACGAGAATGCTCAGCAGCGCGATATCGAGCTCACCTCCCACGCAGGACAGGAGTGCGACATCGTCGTTGAGGGCAACCTTATGGTGCAGATCGGCGACCACCAAGAGATACTGGGCCCCGGCGACAGCATATATTTCGACAGTAACACCCCCCACGGAATGATCGCCGTTAAGGGTCAGGATTGCATCTTCTATGCCATCGTACTTAATCCTACGGGTGAGCCTATCCCCGAGCTTACACACACAAAGACGGTCGCCGACCCCTCTCGCGAGATCAAGAGGGATACCAAGGACCGCATCTACAAGAAGTTTATAGACGTAACCGAGAACGAAAAGGGTACTCCCACCTCTATCACCTTCAAAAACGACGATAAATTCAACTTTGCATTCGACCTCGTTGATGCGCTTGCCGACCGCGAGCCAGAAAAGCTTGCGATGCTCCACATCTCCGAGGACAAGACCGAGAGAAGATTCACCTTCAAGGATATGAAGCGCCTTTCCAATCAGTGCGCTAACTACTTCAAGTCCCTCGGCATCAAGAAGGGCGACCGCGTTATGCTGGTCCTAAAGCGTCACTACCAGTTCTGGTTTGCGATGCTCGGATTACATAAGCTGGGTGCTATCGCCATCCCTGCTACCTGCCAGCTGCTTGAGCACGACTTTGAGTACCGCTTCAATTCGGCAGGTGTCAGCGCGATAATTTGCACCGCCGACGGCGACGTTGCCCATCAGGTTGAGCTTGCCGCTGAAAAATGCGACTCGCTCAAGCACAAGCTTATCGTAAACGGCGAACGCGAGGGCTGGAGAAGTTTTGACGAGGAATATCCCCTTTACAGCACCCACTTCAACCGCACCGACGACGCTCCCGGCGGCGACGACAAGATGCTGATGTACTTCACGTCGGGCACCTCGGGTTATCCCAAGATAGCCGCTCATAACTTCAAGTATCCGCTCGGTCATTTCCATACCGCTAAGTATTGGCACAACGTCGACCCCGACGGTCTGCATTTTACCATTTCGGATACCGGTTGGGCAAAAGCTATGTGGGGCAAGTTCTACGGCCAGTGGCTTTGCGAGGCGGCCACCTTTGTCTACGACTTTGACCGCTTTGACGCCGCCGACATCCTGCCTATGTTTGCAAAGCATCACATCACCACCTTCTGCGCTCCCCCGACTATGCTCAGAATGATGATAAAGCAGGATATCTCCAAGTACGATTTCTCATCGGTCAAGCATATGACCACCGCAGGAGAGGCACTCAACCCCGAGGTCTACCGCCAATTTGAAAAGGCAACGGGACTTCAGATACTTGAGGGCTTCGGCCAGACCGAAAGCACGATGATAATCGGAAATATGACCGGCGCATCCCACAAGATAGGCGCAATGGGCAAACCCGCTCCCATCTACGACATCGACCTTGTCGACGCCGACGGCAACTCCGTTCCTGTCGGTGAAACGGGCGAGATCGTCATCAACGTTCAAAACGGCGCGCCCAACGGCCTCTTTACCGAGTACTACAACGACCCCGAAAAGACCGCTGAGGTATGGCACGACGGCTACTATCATACAGGCGACGTCGCATACAAGGACGAGGACGGCTTCTACTGGTACGTCAGCCGAGTCGATGACGTTATCAAGTCGTCGGGCTACCGCATCGGACCCTTCGAGATCGAAAGCGTTATTATGGGACTCCCCTACGTTCTCGAGTGCGGAGTTTCGCCCGAGCCCGATGAGGTTCGCGGCCAGATAGTAAAGGCGAGCATCGTGCTTGTCGAGGGTGTCGAAGGCACCGATGAGCTGAAGAAAGAAATTCAGACCTACGTTAAGGAGCACACCGCTCCCTATAAATATCCGCGTACCATCGTCTTCCGCGACCAACTGCCCAAGACGACCAGCGGAAAAATTCAGCGTAACAAGCTTTAAGGAGCAACAATGAACTACAAACGACTTACAATTCTGTGTGGCCATTACGGCAGTGGAAAAACGAATATTGCCGTAAACATGGCCCTTGACCTGAAAAGGCAACACGACAACACCGCAGTTGCCGACCTTGACATCGTCAACCCTTATTTCAGGACCAAGGACAGCGTTGAGGAGTTTGAGAAAAACGGCATTCGTCTTATCTGCTCGGAGTTTGCAAACTCAAACGTCGATATCCCCTCCCTCCCTGCAGACCTTTATTCCATTACCGATGACAAAAGCCTCAAGCTTATTCTTGATATCGGCGGTGACGACCGAGGTGCCTACGTACTTGGTCGGCTTGCCCCCGAAATACTCAAGGAAAACGACTACGAGATGCTAATGGTCATAAACAAGTTCCGCCCCCTCACCCCCGATGCCGAATCAACGGTCGAGGTCATGCGCGAGATCGAGGCGGCCTGCCGAATGCCTTTTACAGGCATAATAAATAATTCAAATCTGGGTGTTGAAACCTCGCCCGAGGACGTAATATCAAGTATAGCTTATGCCAAAGAGGTTTCCGAGCTTTCAAACCTGCCGTTAAGGCTGACAACAGCCGAAAAGTCCATTTGCGACAGGCTTGATGGAGTGGAAAATCTATTCCCGCTACAACTACAGAAAAGACCTGTTATTTAAGAAAGGACGGTAACTATGAACACAAGAATCGAGACCAAATGTGTGCAGGGCGGTTACACTCCTTCTAACGGAGAACCCCGCCAGATACCCATTATTCAGAGTACTACCTTTAAGTATGACACCGGCGAGCAGATGGGAGCACTGTTCGATCTGGAGGCAGAAGGCTACTTCTACACCCGTCTGCAGAACCCTACCAATGATATGGTGGCTGCAAAGATCTGCGAGTTGGAGGGGGGCAGGGCGGCGATGCTGACCGCATCCGGTATGTCTGCAGTATTCTTC
>JAZTZA010000096.1:0-1712 GCA_045637185.1 Acutalibacteraceae bacterium | reverse complement strand
GCCTGCCATTTCCCACCCACCGAGAACGACATATACGCATAAGAAAACGGCGAACGCTCCCTCCTGACAGAGCATTCGCCGTTTGCAAACACATTTAGCAAAAACCATAACAGACCTTAGTCTGCAAAGTTCGGTCTACTTATGCCTGCTGTTCTTTGATCTTAGAGAAGCACTCGCTGCAGTAGATCGGACGGTCGCCGGAGGGCTCAAAAGGAACCTTAGCTTCCTGACCGCACTCTGCACAAACGCCAATGAACATCTTGCGCTCGCCTCTGGCGGCGTTCTTACGCGCATCGCGGCAGGACTTGCATCTCTGGGGCTCGTTCTCGAATCCCTTAGAAGCGTAGAACTCCTGCTCGCCGGCGGTGAACACAAATTCAGCGCCGCATTCTTTGCAAATTAGGGTCTTGTCTTCAAACATTGTTGCTACCTCGCTTGAAAATTTATTTTTTTCATTCCTCGCGGACGGATTTGCACCGCCGTCTTTGTCAGGACAACGCTCTGCTTTGAGCTACGCGCGGAAATTTAACTGTTTATAAGCTTGCGTCGGACACGGCCGAGAGCATTTTCGACCGATTTGGCGGTACAGCCCAGCCGCTCGGCAATCTCGGAATAGCTGTACCCGTCAAGGTGCATCGCAAGCGCCTGCCTCTCCTTGACCGATGAGGTGTTCTCCATCCTCTCCATCACCCGCGCAAGCTCGTCCCGAATGATAGCGGTGCTTTCGGGGTCGTGACGGCCCGCGACCGCATCGTCCAGCTCGACCTGAGACGAGGATGGCACCTGCTTCTTGCGGAAGGCGGCGCGCACCGCGTCGGTCATACGGCGGTCGATGGCGAGGGTGGCAAAGGTGCGGAATGAAGCTCCGTAGCCCGAATCATAAGACTGGATAGCGGACAACAGGCCCAAAAAACCCTCCTGTCCGAGATCCTCCGACTCGACGCCGACGGTGAAAAGGTCGGGCAGATAGCCGCGCGCGCGAAATCCCACAAGATCAAGATACCGAGCGACAAGCTTGTCACGGGCGGACGAATCGCCCTGCTGAGCCAAAAGGCAAAGTTCCTCGTCGGTGGGGTTCATGCGCGTCTCCTTTTCATTCCGAGGATTGATGAATGTACACACTATACGAGATAATGATATCGTAAAACGCGGAGTTTGTCAATAGTTTTATGTGAAAGACTCCTAATTCTTTTGATTATTTGCATCAAATTTTGTCACATTTTCCATATTTTTGTCTTTGGCATTGTTTATTTTGCCCTTTGCCCTACTAAAAGCAAAAGTTCTTTACAACTTAAGCGATTTTTGGTATACTGTTAAATGTAAAAATTTGCGTTGGGGCGGACCGATTTTCCACCCCGTCGCCTTTGCTTTCTGAGGTGTAGTATGGCTTATTCACCCGATCATATTCGGAATTTCTGCATAATCGCCCACATCGACCACGGCAAGTCGACCCTTGCCGACCGTATGCTTGAACTGACCAAGTCGGTGTCCGATCGCGAGATGGAGGACCAGCTGCTCGACAGTATGGACCTTGAGCGCGAGCGCGGCATCACCATCAAGGCCCACGCCGTCACCCTTGAGTACACGGCGCAAAACGGGGAGACCTATGAATTGAATCTCATCGACACCCCCGGCCACGTCGACTTTAACTATGAGGTGTCTCGTTCCCTTGCCGCCTGCGAGGGTGCGGTACTGGTCGTCGACGCTTCGCA
>JAZTZA010000095.1:0-6462 GCA_045637185.1 Acutalibacteraceae bacterium | reverse complement strand
TTCACAAACAAAAACCCAGTCTGTTTTTCAACAGGCTGGGTTTTCTATGCTTACAACTTAATAGTAGGTCGATCTGCCGATGGGCTCACCTGCAAGCAGGGTGTCAAGGCAATCATACAGATCCTGCACCTGCGCCGCGGCAACCAGCGCGTCACCCTCTCCGTTGAGGGTGTAGAGGTAACGGCGGGTCGAATAGCGGTAAAGGGCTATCTCGTCGTCGGAGCGGTTTTCCTTGATATACTTTATCTTGAAGGAAATGAAGGGCTCGTCGGTGGGGCTGTTGCTTGTGGTGTATTCCTCAGCGGCGAGGTTCAGGATGCGGCCGTAGTAGTAGCAAAGCTCGTCGGTATCGATCTTGAGGTCCTCGTAGTCCTTGACCTTGACGTCGAAATCGAGGCCGTCGTCAGCCTTTTCGCGCTCAAGGTAGAAGGTCACCGACTTCTCCTGCGTTTCAACCGTCAGCTCGGAGATGTTGGCGATATACTCAAGGAAGAGGGAGTCGAAATAGACGTCTTTGTTGATGTAGGCGACCCATTCGTTGCCCACAGCGGCCACCTTGTAAATAATGTCGCGGCCTTCAACAACACAAGGATAATATCCGTCGCGTTCGGCACCGAAGGTCAGCTTGGCGTGATAGGTGCCGATGTTTATCTCAATGACCGAGTAGGGATTGTTGAGCCCGTACTCTGCAAGATCGTTCTTGCTGTATCCGAGGACGTATGCCCCTTCGGCATAGGCGTTTCCCTCGGCAATCGAGATGTAGTTGAAGATGTTGTCCTCGTTGCCCGCGCGGAAGGAAGGCTCGGTAACGACGAACATAATGGCGCTCAGCTCCTCGGGAGCGGTCTCGATAACCATTCTGCTGCGGCAGGAGCCTGACAGAACGATGGAGTCGATGTAGTTGAGGGCGCCGTCAACGAAGTATTCAGCGGTGCCGCTGTTTTGCTCGATGGCATCGGTCAGGGTCGGGTCGATCAGGTCGGCAACGGAGGCGGTGAATTCGTACTTACCGTTGTTAAAGTTGCTGTCGTTGACAATGTAAACGTTCTTGTCGCCCGTAACCGAAACATAGCGTCCTGCGCCGTCGGGTGAATAGCAACCGAGCAGAACGGTGCAAGAGTCCTTTTCATCGTTGCCGTTGATAGTGAAGGCGGCAAAGGGGCGGTCGAAGCCGTATACGTTTGCCTCTTCGCCCTCCTTGGCCTCGGTGCCATAGGGAAGGTCGGCCAGCTTGTCAACATAATCGTCGGCCAAGAGTGCGCCTTCGGCGGCGGCAAGCTTCTTGGGCGAGGAGATCTCAATGGCTCCGTTGACCAGCAGTTCGGCACCCGAGAGATTATACTTCTCGTATCCTTCGACCAACCACTCGCGGCTGGTGTCATCCGAGTTTTTCTCTTCCGTCTCTTTGGTAAGGTCGGGATAGATGCGGATAGAGCCGTTGGCGTTGTAGAGGACCATATCGGCCACCTTGTGCTGAGTCAGAGCGACCACCTTATAGGAGGGGGTGGTGGCCTGAGACGAGGAACCGCCCTTGTTGCCCTCGGGCAGCAGGAAAACGGTCAGCGCGACCGCTGCCGCAACCACAACGGCGATGGCGGAGAATAGGATGCCGCGTGCCGTCGGCTTAAAGCGGGGTGCCTTTTTCTTTTTCTTATCTTCAACCGGAGCGGAGAAGACGGTGGAGCCTTCGAAAAGGCTCTCGTCATATTCAACCTTTTTCTTGGTAGAGGTGTCGGTTACCTCTTGGGCCATCGGCTCCTGCTGAATGTCGCGGTTTTCTTCCGAAAAGTTGCTCATGAGCGCCTCCTACGGACACCGATCACGATGCCGCAAACGAGCAGGGCGATCGGGAGTATGCCTACGAAAATGACCGTCATAACGGTGACCGATGCATCGGTCGGCAGGGTCTCGAACATATTGGAGGTAAAGGAACGCGAGTCAAAGGAAACTCCGGTCGAGGTCTTTCCGACAATGGAATCAAAGGTGTTCATAATAGCGTAGAGGTTGCCTACCTTTGCGGAAAGGGCTCCGAGATCGAGGAATTGGAGCGAACTGCACACCACCACGTAGGAGTGGTTGACGTTGGTAGGATCGTCGATGACAGCGGGGGTAATGGTGCAGAGTCCGAGGTTTACGAAGGGACCCTCTGCGACCGCTTCATCAACGCTCTCGGCATCGGTAGGCAGAGCGGCTGCCGTCTCGGAGAACTCGATGAGGGTCTGGTTCTCACGGGTGCCGTTGGGGTCCTTGAGCTGAATGGCAACGTCGTACATAGAGTAGAAGACGTTGTCGTTTTCGGAAAGCTTTCCGGTGTAATCGTTGGTCTTCTCGGTCGGCTTCATAAAATAGTTAGCGCGGTTTTCGGCGTCGGTCTCATAGACGTAGTTGCCGCTCATGACCGAGAATCCCCACTCGCTGAGGAACTCGTTGAGGTTGGGCAGGTCGGGCTGTCTTGCATCGGCGATGTAGAAGATGGTCTTTCCAAACTTACCGTCGTTGTCAAGATACTTGTCGATGATGTCGAGCTCCGCCTCGGTGTAGTCGTACATCGGGCAGGAAATTATAGCGATATCGGCATCCTCGGGAATTTCTTCTTCGTTAAGGTTTTTGACCTCGGTGAACTCATAGTTGTTCTGCTTCATAAGGGTCTCGAGGCTGGTGATGGGATTGCCGCCGTTATGGGTCAGCAGAGCAACCTTGTAGACCTTGTCGGAGGTCAGGGAAGCCAGAGCGGAGGTAACCGCCGTTTCGATGTTGTTGGCGGCAAGCGAAAAGGTGCCGTACTGATAATAGTACTGGCTTATCTGGTCGTTTTCGTCATAACCGACCTCGAAGACATCCTCGGCGGTAAGGTGACGGCTGCGTTCAACCGTCTCGCCGTCCATCGTAAAGGAGGCCTGAATGAGAATATCACCGTCGATGAACTCCTCGTCAGGATTTGCGGCTTTATAGGCTGAGAAGGTGGGGTCGGCAGGGTCGATAAAGGTCAGGGATATGGCCTTGTTCAAGCGGGTGTACTCCTTGAGCAGATAGATGTTCTGCTGGAAGAACTGGCCGCCCGAAACGTCGTAATACTCGGTATATATACCGCCTGCTTCGTATGCCTTCTCATCGGCGCAGACCACGATCTCGATCTCGAGGTCCTCGCGCGAGATGCCCTTGACGTAGTCGGCGTTTTCCTCACTGATGGTGAAGTCGCCGCTTGCGGTCAGGTCAAGGCTGAGAGGGAAACGCTCGGCAAGAACGGTTGCAACGATGTTGAAAACGATGACGACGGCGACGAAAACGCAGGTGATGACGGTAGCGTATGCACCGCGCTTGAACTTGCGTATACGGGCAACGCGTGCATTCGACTGCTGCTCGGTCAGGGGAGCCTTGGTATCCTTATTTTTCTTAGACATATATTTCAGCCTCCCTTCTTAAGACCAGCGTCTCTTTTCCTGAATACGAACGGTCAGGAAAAGGAATATAGCGATGAAACTAAGGAAAAATGCGATGTTGGCATAGTCGAGGATGCCTGTGCAGAAGGTGTTGAATCTTCCGCTGAAGGAGATCCAGCCTATCGCGGTGGCCAGCCATTTGACGCTGATAGTGGAAGCGAGTGTGTCCATAATGGCGAGCAGGATGGAAACTCCGATACCGCCGATGGCCGCAACTATTTGGCTTTCGGTCAGCGAGGAGATGAAGATGCCGACGGCAATGAGTGCGGCGGCGGCGAGGGTGCTGCCCAGCAGGCAGCAGAAGTAGCCTATACCGTCGACCGAAACGTTGAAGGCAAATACCAACTCGAATATCAGGGTGGTGACCTGCGCGAGCAGGAAAACGCAAAGGGCGGCGAAGAACTTACCCAAAACGATGGCAGAGAGGTTGACAGGCGCGGTAAAGAGGGCCTGATCGGTCTTCTGACGGCGTTCTTCGCTGAACAGGCGCATCGTAAGCACGGGCATCAGGAAGAGGGTAAGGGTAAAGGAGTAGCCGAACAGAATGCTCATATCGGGCATACCATTCTGATACAGTCTTGTAAAGAAGAAGCCGTAGAGCAGGGTGTAGAGTATGACTACGATGTAGCCGATGGGCGAGGTGAAATAGGAACGCATTTCACGCTTGAAAATAGCACTCATATTTATTCAACCTCCTCGTTTTCGTGTTCTTTGGGCGCGTTGAGGGGAGCCTCGACAACGCCCATCTTTTCGTCAATGTCGTCCTCAAAGGCAACGGCGGGCGCGGCCTTGGCGACCTCGGGCTTGGCCTCTGCCTTTTTGTTCATAAGGCCTGCAAACTCGTTCTCCGATGCGCCGTCGACAAGACGGATGAAGACCTGCTCAAGTGTCAGCTCGTTGGGCTGCATCATAAGGATGGTCCAGTTGCGCTCGGCCATACGCTTGAAAAGCTCGGGACGAATGTCGACCGACTCGGCCACCTCGATGTTGAATTCGTGAGCACTGCGCTCGCGTTTGCCCATAGAGGTGATGTTCTTGACACCTGGGATGGTGCGGATGAGCTTATGTACTTCACGCTCGGGTCCGTTGATGCGAACCAGCAGGGTGTTGCTTCCCGCAAGTATCTTGGAAAGCTCGTCGGGAGCACCGTCGGCGATCAGCTTGCCCTTGTTGATGACGATTACGCGCTCGCATACCGCCTGCACGTCCGACAGGATGTGAGAGCTGAGGATAACGGTGTGGTTTCTGCCCAGATGGGTGATGAGCTTGCGAATCTCGATGATCTGCTTGGGGTCAAGTCCGACCGTGGGCTCGTCGAGGATGAGAAGCTCGGGGTTGCCGATAAGCGCCTGAGCGATACCGACACGCTGCTGATATCCCTTGGAAAGATGCTTTATAACGCGGTTAAAAACGTCGTTGATACGTACGAGGTTGCATATCTCGCGGATATGAGCCTCACGGGGCAGATGCACCTTCTTGATGTCGTAGACGAAGTTAAGGTACTCCTTGACCGTCATATCCATATAAAGCGGCGGATGCTCGGGCAGGTATCCGATATGCTTTTTGGCTTCGTTGGGGTTTTCGAGAATGTCGTAGCCCCCGACCTTAACACTTCCTTCGGTGGAAGAGAGGTAGCCGGTGATGATGTTCATCGTGGTCGACTTACCGGCACCGTTGGGTCCGAGGAATCCGAGGATCTCACCGTCGTTTACAGTGAAGCTGATGTTGTCGACAGCCTTTTGGTTGGCACTGTAACATTTGGTGAGGTTTTTTACCTCTATCATACTGTTTTACCTCCGTATAATTAGTCGTATGTATATAATAGCAAACAAAGTTTACTAAAATGTAAACAGTCCTTTAACATACGGAAGAATTATACACTATAAATGTAAAATAATAAAGGGTTTTCGCGTAAATTCTTTTGGGAAATGGCACCTTTTTCTGAGGTGGATATAAAGGTTGCACAAAGTTAGAGAAACCGTTTTGTAATATTTGCTGGCAGAGCGAAGTTTTTCCTTGACGAAACGGGCGGCAAGGAGTAAAATAATTGGGATTTAAATACTATTAGGAGGAACCTTTTATGGCTCAGATCAGACCCTTTAAGGCTCTGCGTTTTACCGACAAGGCAGGTGCGGTCAAGGAAATTTGCTGCCCGCCCTATGACATCGTGTCGGATCAGCAGCGTTTAGGATATCTTGCCGCAAACGAGCATAACATCATTCGCTTGGAGCTCCCGCGTGAGAGCGGTGACCCCTATGCACAGGCGGCGCGTACACTTGTCGACTTTGAGGAAAAGGGCGTGCTTGCTCTTGACGAAAAGCCTGCTCTCTACCTTTACCGCGAGAGTTTTGAGGTTGACGGACAGGAATATTTCTTCACCGGAATTATTGCACAGGTGCACCTTGAGGAGTTCTCCAAGGGTATCGTTCTGCCCCACGAGGAGACGCTGTCCAAGGCAAAAGAGGATCGCTTCAACCTTATGAACGCCACGATGTGCAACTTCAGCCAGATCTACTCCCTTTTCCCCGACGAAAAGGGCGAGGTCGCGTCCTATCTGACCCGTTTGACCGAGGGCGAGCCCGACGTCTGCTTTACCGATGATGACGGTGTCACCCACACCCTTTGGGTCGTGCAGGACGAGGCCGAGTGCAAGGCTCTCTGCGACTGCTTCGACGAGCGCAAGCTCTATATCGCCGACGGCCACCATCGCTATGAGACCGCTCTGCGCTTCCGCGACTATCTGCGTGACGAGGGTCGCGCTCAGGTGGGGGATGCCTCCGATTATTGTATGATGGCGCTGGTCGCGATGAACGATCCCGGTCTGGTCGTTTTCCCGACCCACCGCGTCGTGCGTGATCTTGACGGCTTTGAGCCCGAAGCGGTTGCAACCGCCTGCAAGGATGCCTTCGAGGTCGCCGAGCTTGACTCCGACTGCGACGCGTCCGCTTTGCTCAAGGAGCACTATAACGCGGGCGACAAGTCCTTTGTTATGTACGCAAAGGGCAGAAGATGGCTGATGACC
>JAZTZA010000094.1:0-2429 GCA_045637185.1 Acutalibacteraceae bacterium | reverse complement strand
CTCCCCGCGCGCGAGAAACCCGACCCAACCCCCCGCCACACTCAAAACGCGGACAAACAGACGACCGTCTGCGGCTGCTATAAAAAACGGTCTCCGCGCGCGAGAAACACGACCCAAACCACCGCCACACTCAAAACGCGGACAAACAGGCGACCGTCTGCGGCTGCTATAAAAAACGGTCTCCGCGCGCGAGAAACACGACCCAGACCGCCGCCACACTCAAAACGCGGACAAACAGGCGAATGCCTGCGGCTGCTACAGAAAACGCTTCATGCTTTGAATGGTGCGCTCCTGCTCGGCAATGGCCCTGTTGGCGATGTCGACCGCCTTGGGCGAGGCCGACGGATTTTCATGTATCGCCTTAAGCAGCTCGATGTTGCCCATCGTGCAACCCTGAATCATCATCTTCGCCGCCTCGGAGGTGTCTCGCTTGCGGTTAAGCTGTGCGTTGACGGCGGTGCGCATCATCATTTTGATGGTCTGGGGATTGCGGCCTGCGCGGCAGCCGATGGCCGACAGGGAATTCTTTGCGTCGTCACAGACATCGCTGTACTGCTTGCGGCTGATGGCAAGCTCGCGGCGCAGATTGGTGTTGTCGACGTGGCGAAGCACCGCGCCGACCGAATCGCGACCGAAGGCGGCCGCCTTTTCAACCTCGGCAAGCAGACGGACTGTATTATTTGTCATAATGTAAACTACCACCTTTCTTTAATCAGGAATAGTATTGCCTGTCCGAGCGAGGTTAATACAAAAGCACCGATGAAAACGGATCGTTTTCATCGGTGCTTGAATTTTTATTTAAGGCAAACGCTGTTCAAAAAGCCACGGGAAGAATGTGCTTCTCTGTTCCGTAAAGGCAGCCTGAATGGTAGCGGTATGGCTGTTGCTGTTCACCTCGATGTACTGCGACTTGGTGTTACCCGCGTTTACAAGCTGTTGATAAAGATTTTTGGAGACCGAAGAGCTGACCTTCGGATCATCCTTACAATGATAGATGCGGAAGGCAGTATCGTTATGCTGTTCGGGTTCCCAAAGCTCGACCGAACCGCTCAGAGAAACGACTGCGGCAAATTTGTTGTCGGTAAACTGATTTGCGAAATCAACGGCCATCTTACCGCCCTGAGAAAAGCCGATTATATAAATACGATTCGGATCGATGTTATACCATTCTATCATATTGAATACCAACAAATCGAATATGTCACGCTGCCTATATGACCACTCGCCCTCAGCTGCCGTCGGAACAGTCGGCACGATAGTATATGCACTATACTCGTCGCTTTGGTTCTCGTAGGCCATCAGTCCGTCAAAAAGCTCGCTACCCACACCGAGATTTCCTTCGTCAACATTCTCCGCATTATGAAGATAGATGATCAACGGGCGCTTTTTGTCCGACTTACGAATAGGCTCGTGGAAAAGATATTCAATGCTCCCCATATTGACGGTGACATAACTACTAAGTTTAAAATACTCCTGAGTGGTGGTGACCTTGTTAGAGGACGAGCTTGTAGCCTGAGAGCTTATCTGAGATGATGAGTTGGAGCGCGACGACGTTGCTTCCGAGATTACGGGTGTGCTTGAAGAGGGGCCGGACGTGGTGATTTCGCTTGACCCGACCGACGATTCGGCAGAGGATACGTCCTGCGAATTTTCAAGTTGACTGCTCTGAAGAACGGACGATGCCGCTTTTGAGCTTGAGCCTGCGGCTGCTGACGAGGGATCGGCATCTGCACTTCTGTCGCAAGCAGCAAAAGAAAGCAGCATAACTAACGAAAGGGCTAACGCAAGAAACTTTTTCATAATTTTTTCACCTGAAACCTTTGGTATGTCGCGTTGTATAGACTTACTGATTAAAATATATGCTTATCGTTCCTCAGACTCTACGGGCTTTGGGGCGGTAATTGCTATAGCAAGGTCGTCAAGCTGAATCTGATCGACCTCGGCAGGCGCACCGCTCATAAGCTCGCCCGAATTTGCAACCTTCGGGAAGGCGACCACGTCGCGCAGGCTGTCCGATCCCGTCATAAGCATACACAGGCGGTCGAGACCGATGCCCATTCCGCCATGCGGGGGAGCGCCGTACCTGTAGGCGTCAACGAGGAAGCCGAACTTATTCTGCGCCTCTTCGTCGGTCATGCCGAGAGCCTTGAACATCTTGCGCTGAAGCTGAGGATCGGTGATGCGGATGGAGCCGCTCGACAGCTCGATGCCGTTGAGGACAAGGTCGTAGGCGTCGGCGAAGACCTTTTCGGGCTCACTGTCCAAATAGGGCAGGCACTCATTAAGCGGCGAGGTAAAGGGATGATGCATCGCATCCCAGCCGCCCGTTTCCTCGTTGTACTCGAAGAAGGGGAACTCGGTTATCCACAGGAAATTGTACTGCTCGGGGATGATATCGAGCCGCTTTGCAACCGTGAGGCGCAGGGCTC
>JAZTZA010000093.1:0-9397 GCA_045637185.1 Acutalibacteraceae bacterium | reverse complement strand
GGCTGTAGCTCATCTGGTAGAGCGCCACCTTGCCAAGGTGGAGGTAGCGAGTTCGAGCCTCGTCAGCCGCTCCAAAACAGAAAAGGTGCTTGGCACCTTTTCTCATATGGCGACATAGCCAAGTGGTAAGGCATGGGTCTGCAAAACCTTGATTCCCCGGTTCAAATCCGGGTGTCGCGTCCAAAAATACCGAATGCGTAAGCGTTCGGGATTTTACTTTTTCACTCTTCACTTTTCACTCTTCACTAATTTCGCATTCGTGATTTTTGGAAAGTAATAGGTAATAGTGAATAGTGAAGAGGTATTGCGGCTTTGCCGCTTTTATGCTATACTAAATCTAAGGCGGTGATAACATTGCGTTGGAGTGATAAGTTTAAAAGAGGTTTTGATTTAGTTTATGAATTAGTAAAAAATGAGTTTTCTGATATAAGGTTTCCTTGTTATGGCGGTAGATTTTGGTTTCGTTATGGCAACTATCGTTTTGACACATGTTACTTATACTTAACACCAACTAGTATTATATATACTTATAGTGGTGGTTACAGATACGAAATTATGTTAAATGAAATAACAAAAGCAACCGTCAAAAAGGGCTTTCTTATTAAAAATCATTATCACATTCGTTTTCGTGCGGATAGAAACTATCATTTTCTAATTTATGATATGAAGGATTTTGCTACTGATTTGACAGGTGTAAGTTCTGAAAATGTGAGAAATTTTATTGATACATTAAAAATGAAAGTTAATATAGAATAAAATTTAGAAAATCAGGTTTTTAGACCGATTCCGTTTTGAGTGTCGGTCTCAGAAAAAACTCCTTGAGAAAATCTCAAGGAGTTTTTTCAACTAAATCCACCCTTTCGGGTGGGTGAAATATTGCTTCGCAATGTGAAATGCTCACTTCGTTCGGGTGTAATCGCTGCGGCGGTGGGTGGATTTAATTTCACCTTTTGCATAGCAAAAGATTTCACCAAAGGCGCACCCTTTGATTTCACCGTGAGCGCAAGCGAAGGATTTTCGCTTGTATCATTCATTGTTCATTAAACGAGAACGGATTTGCAAATGAATAATGAATAATTTTGACTAAATTCTATATTTATGCTATAATAATTCCAATATTCACAATCTGTATTCTGAAAGGACATTGTTTATGAGGATAAAGCGTATTTTAGCCCTGCTGTGCACGCTGGCACTTAGTCTTTCCTTCTGCTTAATCGCTTATGCTGAATCAAACCCTGGTGGCAAGGACGTCACCATCCTGTTCACCCACGATCTGCATTCCCATCTGCTTCCTTCGGCCAATGAATCGGGAGTGGGCGAATACGGCGGATATGCCCGTATAATGACGGCGATCAAGGAGCAAAAGGCAAAGGACCCCGATCTGCTCCTCCTTGACGGAGGGGATTTCTCGATGGGCTCGCTATTCCAGACGGCCTATCCCACGTCTGCTATCGAGCTTCGTATGATGGGTTCAATGGGCTATGACGTCACTACCTTTGGAAATCACGAATTCGATTATCTTCAGTCGGGCCTCAAATCAATGTTGAGTGCCGCCCTTGAAAGCGGTGAAAGATTGCCGTCCATCGTCTGTGCAAACTATCTGCCGCCTGTCAAAGATCAGGAGGGATACGATCCGGAAATATGGCAGATATATAATGATTACGGAATCAAAGACTACGTTCTGATCGAGCGAGGAGGAGTATGCTACGCCGTTTTCGGCATCTTTGGCGTTGACGCCGACGACTGTGCGCCTAACTCGGGAATGGTCTTTGAGGATCCTATCGCGGTGGCAAAGGAGACCGTTCGTGCTGCTGTTGACGAATGTGAAACGGTTTACGGCAAACATCCGGTGGTTATATGTCTCTCTCATAGCGGAACCAGTGACGGCAAGGGCGAGGATTACGAGCTTGCAAAAGCGGTTGACGGAATCGACGTGATTGTGTCGGGCCATACCCACACTACACTTGAGGAGAGCATTTCGGTAAACGGCACCTTGATCGTGTCAGCCGACGAATACGGCAAAAACCTTGGTGTTATCAAGCTAAAACAAAAGGGCGATTCAACCTCTCTTGTCAGCTATGAGTTGATATCCATCAACGAAAAGGTCGAGGACGATGCCGAAATTGCTGCTCTTGCTGAACAGTACAAAAAGACCGTCGAGAATGACTATCTCTCAAAATACGGCTTTACCTTCGATCAGGTACTACTGCAAAATCCCTACGAATTTGAGACCGACGACGAGGTGTCAGCATATCAGCATGAGTCTGCCGTCTGCAACGTCTACTCCGATGCTTACAAATGGGCTGTTGAGAAGGCGACCGGCAAGAAGGTGGACGTTGCCATCACTGCGGCGGGTGTTATTCGCGGAAGCCTTCCTCGCGGAAGCGTGACCGTCTCAGATACCTTTAACGTCGCATCTCTCGGCGTTGGTACCGAGGGCGAACTGGTCGGGATCTATCTGACCGGTAAGGATATAAAGAACGCCATTGAACTTGACGCGTCGATCCAACCGATGATGCCTACCGCACAGCTTTTTATGTCGGGCGTGGAATATTCCTTTAACAAATACCGAATGATATTCAACAAGGTCGATTACGCTATGTTCCGAAACTCTGACGGCACGACAAGCGAGATCGAAGACGACACCCTTTATTTCGTGGTTGCAGGTATGTATATGGGTCAGATGCTCGGTACGGTTGAAGAGACCTCGATGGGCATTTTGAGCATAACTCCGCGCGATGAGCAGGGCGATCCGATCGCATCCGATGAGCTTGTGAACTACGTGATAAAGGACCAACGCGGCAATCCCTTGAAGGAATGGTACGCGATTGCTGATTATCTTTGCAGTATGGACGGTGAGATGGATGCACGCTATGCCTCTACCGACGGCAGAAAGAACGTGTATTCAAGCTTGAACCCCGCTAAACTTTTGCGCTCACCTAACATATTCACCTGGCTCGTATTGATAATTCTTATACTTGTTATTGTGACCGTTGTGTTTGTGGTTCGCATTATAGTCCGTCGCAGAAAAAAGAAAATGGAAGCAAAGGCATAGCTGAGATTATAATTACTATACTCCTTCACAGGTGTGTAAAATCATCGGTAAACGTCACGTTGCTTTTATGTTCAATATAACGATAAACCAAAGATCCGTTCGCGTTTGTTGGACGGATTTTTGGTTTTATTGCCTAACATTGTTAAAAATATATCGTCAACCCCGCAAAAATTTCCCAAACACCTTGAAAAATTACAACTTATAATGTAAAATAAATTAAAATGGTGTCAATTGTATTTTTGATACGATATGACTAGACTAAATAGTAAATAAATATTGTCAAAGAAAGGATGTTGTGCGTGAGCGAACCTTCAATTGCACAGGTGTTCTTGTTAGGTGTATGTATCCTGCTTGTAGGTCTGATAAACCTTGTCTTAGCAAGCAAGATCATTGCCCGTCTAAAGCCTGTCGATGATAACGTTGCGGAGAACGTTGTTGCTCCGTCACCTGCAGTACAGCCGTCTGTAAGTCAGGAGATACCCAATCGTCAGGAATTTGTTGCTGCAGTTTCGGCCGCAATTGCCGAGAGTATGGGCAAGGATGTTTCGGCTATCCGTATTCTTTCTATTAAAAAAATATGAGGTGCATAAATTATGAAAAAGTATAAGGTTAACGTTAACGGTCAGATGTATGAGATTACTGTTGAGGAATGCGATGTTAATGAGGCTTCTGCCCCTGCGGCTCCTGCAGCCCCTGCAGCCCCTGCCGCACCCGTAGCCCCCTCTGCTCCCGTAGCGGCTGTCCCTGCCGGTGAGGGAGAGCCTGTTTCCTGCCCGATGCCCGGAACCATTCTTGCCGTAAACGTATCAAACGGTGCTCAGGTCAAGAAGGGCGATGTTATGTTCGTCTTCGAGGCAATGAAGATGGAGAACGAGATTTGCGCTCCCAGAGATGGCGTTGTTTTTGATGTCAGCGCAACACGCGGCGCAGCAGTTGATTCAGGCACAGTCCTTTGCCTGCTGAAATAATTGTGATTGATTTTTGATCCTATTTTTCAGAAAAGGAGGACTTTGATCTATGGCGAAACTTCATATTACTGATACAATTTTGCGTGATGCTCATCAGTCGCAGGCGGCCACCAGAATGAAGTTGGAGGATATGATCCCTGCGCTTGAAAAGCTTGATAAGGTCGGATATTGGTCGGTCGAGTGCTGGGGCGGTGCAACCTTTGATGCCTGTATGCGTTTCTTGAACGAGGACCCTTGGGAGAGACTTCGCACCATCAAAAAGCATATGCCCAACACCAAGCTGCAGATGCTTCTTGGCGGACAGAACCTGCTTGGATATAAGCATTATGCCGACGACGTGGTCGATGAGTTTATTAAAAAGTCCATCGAGAACGGCATCGACGTAATTCGTATCTTCGACGCCCTCAACGACGTCAGAAATCTTGAGCAGGCGGTCAAAAGCTGCAAAAAATACGGCGGTATCTGCGAGGCTGCCTTGAGTTACACAGTCAGCCCCGTTCATAATGAGGAATACTTTGTCCAACTTGCAAAGACCCTCGAAAATATGGGCGCTGACGTCATCTGCATCAAGGATATGGCCAACCTTTTGCTTCCTTACGATGCGTATTCTCTTGTCAAAAAGCTCAAGGAGAATGTCAGCCTGCCTATCCATCTGCATACTCACAACACTACCGGAACGGGCGATATGACCTACCTTATGGCCTGTCAGGCCGGAGTCGATATCGTCGACTGTGCGCTTTCACCCTTTGCAAACGGAACGGCTAACCCCTCTACCGAGGCGCTTGTAGCTACCTTGCAGGGTACCGAGCGCGATACGGGTCTTGATCTGACCGCTCTGAGCGAGATAGCGGCCCATTTCCGTGCGGTTGCCGACAGAATGAAGGAGGAGGGCACTCTCGATCCGAAGGTGCTCAACGTCGACACCAAGACCCTGATCTATCAGGTGCCGGGCGGTATGCTTTCTGAGCTGATCTCTCAGCTTAAACAGGCGAATGCGTCCGATAAATACTACGACGTGCTTGCCGAAGTTCCCAATGTGCGTAAGGATTTCGGATATCCGCCTCTGGTCACCCCGACCAGCCAGATAGTCGGCACTCAAGCGGTTATGAACGTCCTTTCAGGTGAACGTTATAAGATGGTCACCAAGGAGTCAAAGGGAGTTCTGCGCGGTGAGTACGGCCGTGTTCCCGGCGAGGTCAACGAAGAGGTTCGCAGAAAGGCCATCGGCGATACCGAGGTCATTACCTGCCGACCTGCCGACCTCATTGAGCCTGAGCTTGAAAAGTACAGGGCTGAAATGAAGGAGAAGGGAATAGGCAAATGCGAGGAGGACGTGCTCAGCTACGCGCTTTTCCCGCAGGTAGCGGAGAAGTTCTTTGCGGTGCGCGACGCCGTTGAATCGGTCGAAAAGACCGATGATGACGATTCGGTTCGCGTTCTTTACGTCGACGATAGATCTGTATAATATTATCCCTCTTGATCGGTTAAGATCAGGAGGGATTTTTGTCTATATTATCATAATAAAAATAACAAATAATATTGCCAAAAATTCTAAACTGTGGTATAATAACCTGAATAATTAGATGCTGGCGGCATCTGTCTTTGCGAAAGGGGAGTGAGTGGGTGAGAATACTTGGTATAGACCCCGGCTATGCGATCGTCGGCTACGGCGTTATCGACTATGCGGCTAACCGTTTTCACGTTGCGGCATACGATGCTATCACCACTCCTGCCGAGGCTGAGTTCACAACAAGGCTTGAGAGCATTTACAACGATATGGTTGCCGTCATCGACCGATATAAGCCCGATGCGATGAGCGTCGAGAAGCTGTATTTTAACACCAACATAACGACGGGTATCGCCGTTGCACAGGCTCGCGGATGCATACTTTTAGCCGCTCAGCAGGCAGGCTTACCGGTATATGAATACACGCCGCTCCAGATAATGCAGCCGGTTACGGGATCCGGCAAGGCTGAGAAACGACACATGATCGCGATGACCACCAAACTGCTCAACCTCGCCCAACCGCCCAAGCCCGACGACGTTGCCGATGCCCTTGCGGCAGCCATCTGCCACGCACATTCGGCAGGCTCCCTGCTTGACAGACTCAAATACAGGAGGTAAACGGATATGATCTACTCGGTTCGCGGACCGCTTATCAGTTGCGATATGACGTCGGCTGTAGTTGAATGCGGCGGTGTTGGAATGAAGTGCTTCGTTTCAATGAACACCCGCAAAAAGCTTGCGCCGATAGGCACCGAAGTAATGCTCTTTACCCACCTCAATGTGCGCGAGGACGCGATGGATCTCTTCGGCTTCATCGACCCCGACGAGTTGGAGATGTTCCGTCTTATCACGTCGGTCAGCGGTGTCGGACCCAAGGTTGCCCTTTCGATACTGTCGGAATTTGAGCCGTCACAATTGAGTCTCTACATCGCAAGCGGCGACTCCAAGAGCATCACAAGAGCAAGCGGTGTCGGTGCAAAGCTCGCGCAGAGGATCGTCCTCGAATTAAAGGACAAGCTCGGCGCAACCTCTTTCGGCGATTCTCAGGAGGTATCGGCGGCGGTCAATGTCAGCAGCTCGTCCAACGCATCCGAAGCGGTGCAGGCGCTCGTTGCTCTTGGCTATTCGCAGAGCGAGGCCTCTCTCGCGGTTGGAAAGCTTGATGCAACCCAGTCGGTCGAGTTTTTGATTAAAGAAGGACTGAAACTGCTCGCGCGCTTTTAGTTAACGATATAAAAAGGAGAAGTAACCAATGCCTGAGTTTGATTACGAAAACCGAATCGTATCTCCCGAATATGAAGGCTCGGACGGGGATGTAGAATTTTCTCTTCGCCCGAAGGTACTGGGCGAATATATCGGTCAGGACAAGGCTAAGGAAAACCTTGCTATCTATATGGAGGCGGCGAAGCATCGCGGAGAGTGCCTTGACCACGTACTGCTTTACGGCCCTCCCGGATTGGGTAAGACCACCCTTGCCGGCATCGTCGCCAACGAGATGGGTGTCAACCTGCGAGTGACCTCGGGCCCTGCTATCGAAAAGCAGGGCGACCTCGCGGCACTGCTCAGCAACCTTGCCCCCGGCGATGTACTGTTCATCGACGAGATACACCGCCTCTCCCGTAACGTTGAAGAGGTGCTCTATCCTGCGATGGAGGACTTTGCCCTCGATATCATTATCGGCAAGGGCCCCTCTGCAAGATCGATTCGCCTTGACTTGCCTCGATTCACCCTGATCGGCGCAACCACCCGAAGCGGTCAGCTTGCCGCTCCCTTGCGCGACCGATTCGGCGTATTGCTAAGGCTTGAACTCTATTCTCCCGAGCAGTTGGCCGATATTATCACTCGCTCGGCCAATCTGTTGCAGGTCGAGATCGACCGCAACGGCGCCCTTGAGATCGCATCCCGTTCGCGCGGAACGCCGCGTATTGCCAACCGACTTCTCAAGCGTGTGCGCGACTACGCTCAGGTAATGGGCGACGGCGTCATCCGCGAGGAAACGGCGCAGGCGGCGCTTGACCGATTTGAAATTGACGAGCTTGGCCTTGACGACTTCGATCGCCGTATGCTTGAGACCATTATCCGCAGTTACGGCGGCGGCCCCGTAGGACTTGATACCTTGGCGGCGGCAGTCGGCGAGGAGGCCATCACCATCGAGGATGTCTACGAGCCGTACCTGATGCAGATCGGATTTTTGACCCGTACACCTCGCGGCAGATGCGTAACTCAGGCGGCATACGACCATCTAGGCATCGAATACATCGGCCAGTTGACTATGTAAGCAAGATTAAATTTTACAGGAGATCTAATTTTGAGAGCTATAACCGATTTTGAAGATTATGAACTGCTTGACTGCTCTGACGGCGAAAAGCTTGAGCGGTGGGGCAATATTATACTGATACGCCCCGATCCGCAGGTGTTGTGGCAGACCGAGAGGGTCAACCCCCTCTGGTATAACGCTCACGCACGCTATCACCGCTCAAAAAGCGGAGGCGGACATTGGGAAACCTATAAAAAGGTGCCTGACGTCTGGAGCATAAAGTATAAAGACCTGACCTTTAACCTCAAGCCGATGGGCTTTAAGCATACGGGCCTATTTCCCGAGCAGGCGGTCAACTGGGATCTTATGTCCTCGCTGATAAAGAAGCGTCAGGGCGCTAAGGTGCTCAACCTCTTTGGCTACACCGGTGCCGCGACCCTTGCTTGCGCTGCGGCAGGTGCGAGCGTTACCCACGTCGATGCGTCAAAGGGAATGGTGCTTTGGGCCAAGGACAACGCGGCGGCCTGCGGACTAAGTGACCGCCCGATAAGATGGCTTGTCGACGACTGTGTCAAGTTCGTCAAGCGCGAAATTCGCCGCGGCAACCGCTATGACGGCATCGTAATGGACCCGCCCTCCTATGGCAGAGGGCCCGACGGCGAGGTCTGGAAGATCGAGGAGCAGATATATGAACTGCTTACCCTTTGCGAGCAGTTGCTGTCTGACGAACCTCTCTTTTTCCTGCTTAATTCATATACGGCAGGGCTTTCTCCGAGCGTTATGAAATATCTCGTGTCCTCGGTTATCGCCGATAAACGTGGCGGAAGCGTCGAATGTGACGAGATAGGCATTCCCGTAACCGACAGCAAGCTTGTTTTACCCTGCGGAAATACTGCAGTTTGGCTTAAAAAATAGTAAGGATGACCCTTTATGGATAATATTATTGAGATCGTCGATGCCTCGTTTGAGTATCCCGACGATGACGAAAAAACTACAAAGGTTTTTGAACACCTTGACTTTGCGGTGGAGCGAGGCTCGTTTACCGCTGTCCTTGGACACAACGGGTCGGGTAAATCCACAATGGCAAAGCTGATAAACGGGCTCAACCAGGTTCAAAGCGGCAAGGTGCTCGTCAACGGACTTGACGTCAGCGACGAGAACAACGAGATAAATGTTCGCAAGACGGTGGGTATGGTCTTTCAAAACCCCGACAATCAGCTTGTTTCCACCGTTGTCGAGGAGGATGTCGCATTCGGCCCTGAGAATCTCGGAATTCCCCCCGCAGAGATACGCGAGAGGGTGGACGAGGCATTGAAGGCGGTCGGTATGTACGAGTACAGACGGCACGATGCTCACCGCCTCTCAGGAGGTCAGAAGCAAAGGGTTGCCATCGCAGGTATGCTTGCGATGAAGCCTGAGTGTCTGGTGCTCGACGAGCCGACTGCGATGCTTGACCCTCAGGGTCGCGACGAGGTAATGTCGACGGTCTGCCGACTCAATAAGGAGCAGGGAATGACCGTTGTGCTGATAACCCATTATATGAACGGGGCGACACTTGCCGACCGCGTTGCCGTAATGGATGAGGGCCGAATATTGCTTGACGGCACTCCA
>JAZTZA010000092.1:0-11051 GCA_045637185.1 Acutalibacteraceae bacterium | reverse complement strand
CCGTCCTTAACGGGTCGCACCGCAACGATGGAGCCGGGCGTACGGCCGATCATTTCCTTTGCCCCAAACCCGACGGCACGCACCATCTGATTGCGCACGTCGACGGCAACCACCGACGGCTCGCGCATAATGATACCCTTTCCTTTGATACAGACCAGCGTGTTGGCTGTGCCGAGGTCAATACCGATATCTCTTGTAAACATAGAGTCATTCCCCTAACGAAAATTAGATTTTCACTAAACTGTAATATAACGTGCCTTTCGGCGCACCTTATAGTATAACCCCAAACTGTGCCCGTGACAATTGCAATTTATCATTTTTTCGGGTAAATTTCATATTTCTCCAATCGGCGCGCCACTTCGGCGGCAGGAAGTCCCATTACCGTGAAGAAATCTCCCTCTATGCCCCGAACCAGCACAGCGCCCCGACCCTGAATGCCGTAAGCACCTGCTTTGTCAAGCGGATCGCCGGTCGCGATGTATCGGTCGATCTGCTCATCGGTCAGGGGGTAAAACTCCACCTGAGCGCCGATGACGAAGGTCTCGTCGACCCCGTTCTTTATGATGGAAACGCCTGTGTATACCGTGTGGCTCCTGCCCGAGAGCAAGCGGAGCATCCGCTTGGCATCGGCGGCATCCTTGGGCTTGCCGATGGGACTGCCGTCGACGGTCACAAGGGTGTCCGAGCCGATAACCACCTCGTCGGGATGACGCTCGGCAACCGCCTGCGCCTTGCGACGCGCAAGAACGGCGACTATCTGCTCGGTCGGGATGCCCTCGACGTTTTCGTCGCAGTCGGCGACGTCTATCTCAAAGTCGAAGCCGAGCATCGATAATATTTCCGCACGGCGCGGAGACTGAGATGCAAGTATCATTTGAAAAAACTCCTTTTGGGAGAAAAAGTAGGCTTAAAACACACCCCTGCGGCTCAGGCCTCGGGTAAATTCGCCCTCAAGCCGCTCGCCCTTTCGGAAGGCGTCAATGACCTGACGGCACCGCGCCTTATCCTCGTCGGTGAAGTAGAGTTCGACGAAGTCGAAGCCATCGAGTCGGTCGTCAAGGTAGAGGGGCAGGCTGTTGAAGATCTCACTGAAGCCATCGTGACAGGCAATCGGAAACACCGCTCGCTTGCGGTCGACCAGCTCCTTGGAGCAGGTCTTGCAGTTGTGGGTGCCGCTCGGACAGTTACGAGTAAGCATCAGCGGCAGACGGCCGTAGGCAATTATTCCGCCCACACCGACTGCCCTCGCCTGCGACAAGGTCAGCTCGAAGGAAAGGGTGGCATCGGTTGCCGATTCAAGCACACTATCGGCGGCAACTCGGTTAAAAATATTGATGCCGAAGCCTGCATGGGCACTAAGTCCCGCCTCATTTGCAAGGGCAAGGCTCGACAGATTGTTACAAAGTGCAAATTTCACCTTTTCGGGCAGACCTTTAAGCCGCTCGCGAATTTTGTCCTCTCGGCCGAACATAGCGCGCGGCAGTTCGACTCCCACCTCGGTGGGCAGGTCGGGCAGCCTCTCGCCAAGGGGCAGGTAAACTCGGTCGACACCCGAAAGGTCGTCGGGAACCTGCTCCGCCTTTGCGAAGCGGACGAAGAGGCGCGGCTTTTTGCCTGTGCGAGCTGAAACATCGTCAAGTTTAGGCGCGGAAAAGGCCTTTTCCTTAGGCGCGCGAAGTTCAAGCAGTTGCGCGACCGCCCTGCGCCGCAGTTCATTGACGGCGCTCGCAGGCAGGGTCAGGCCCTCCTCGATGTCGGCGGTGAATTTCCCTGCCGCAAATGGCGTTCCGCCCAGCTTAAAGCAGAGCTGCTCCGCTCTTTCGGAGTCAAGGGGTCGGTTGATGGCGACCTGCGGCTCATCACCGAGGGCGGCGGCCTCGTTTTCGCCGTCCGACAGGGTAAGCGCCGACGGCCGACCTGCGCGCAGGGTAAAATGTGCATCCACCGCTACCGACTGCCTTTCGGCTCGGTAGAGGGCGTGAATCTGACTAAGCGACTGGGCCGAGGCGGCCTCGTCGGTTTCGGTGCGGCGGCCGAACATATCGGCGCCCAATTTTCCCGTATAGTATCCGTCGGTATGACCCGAGCGGCTGAAAACGGTGTCGAGCTGATTTTTTAAGGTGCTATCCACCTCGCCCGAGTCAAGCCTGCTTCGAAAGGCCGACACGGCAGCGGCAACATATTCGGGCCGCTTCATCCGACCCTCTATCTTAAAGGATGCGACCCCCATCTGAGCAAGCTCCTCCACCCATTCGAGCAGGGACATATCCTTAAGACTGAGGGGATAGGAGCCGTCGGCAAAGGCAAGTCGGCAGGGCTGAGCACAGGTGCCTCGGTTGCCGCTTCGCTGTCCGATGACGGCGCTCATATAGCATTGTCCCGACAGGCACATGCAAAGCGCCCCGTGGACAAAGACCTCGGTCTCGATGCCAAGGGCTTTGGCATCGGCGGTTATACGCGCCATCTCCTGCTTTGAAAGCTCGCGGGAGAGAACGACACGCGAGAAGCCCATCTCCTTGAGCATCGGCAAGGCGGCCGACGAATGAATCGACATCTGGGTCGAGGCGTGAATGGGCATATCGGGGGCGGCCTGCCGCACCAGTTTGGCAAGTCCGATATCCTGCACGATGACGGCGTCCACCCCTGCCGCACAGGCAACCCGCAGACAGTCGAGGGCCTCGGCCATCTCGGAGTCGGATATCAGCGTGTTAAGGGTCAGGTGAACCGCGACACCGCGCTGACGGCAATATCTCACCGCATCGCAAAAGGCGGCATCGTCAAAATTGGAAGCGTTTCGCCGCGCGTTGAACCTGTCCATACCCATATAGACGGCGTCGGCGCCGCTTCTGACGGCGGCATAAAGCGCATCAAGGCTTCCCGCAGGAGCAAGCAGTTCGGGCATCATTTATTCTCAAGCATTCTGCGAAGGCGCAGGTTTTCCTCGCTCAGCCGCTTTATCTCGCGGATGGCCTCGTTGGCCTCAACGGTGGCGGAGGCAGAATCGGCAACCGCGTGGCGAGCCTCATCCTTGAGCTGTTCGATGATGCGGTCGCGGCGACTGCACTCGTCGCTGTATTCGAGGGCGCAAAGCACCGCCGCCATCGTGGTCGAAAGGCAAGGGTTGCCGTTTGACATAGCGGTCAGGTCCTTCTCCAACTTCACGGCAAGCGAGCGGATGTAATCCTCATCCTCGTCGGTGTTGATGTAGTAATCGTTTCCTGCAATTACCAAGCGAACCTTTTTTAACATTCCTGATCCCTCGCTTATCATTTTTAATGAGTATATACATAATTATAATACTACAAACAAGCAATTTAATAAAGATATTTTTTTGATTTTTGACGATTTTTCGAATGTTTTGGTATAATTTGGTTCGAACTTCACTGATTTTTGCAAAAATCCAGAAATTCAAGTTACATTTCACAAGAAATTAAGAAAATTTTACTTGATTATTTGGCAAATATGTTGTAAAATAACAGTGCTTAGAGAAGGCTCAGTTGTTTAATGTTTAAGCGGCCTCGCCTTTTGATAAGTCTCACGGTCGGGCCACCGACAACTTACAAATCACCGCGCCTCGCGGTAAATGGAGGAGATACATATGAAAAAGCTGATTGCTATCCTGCTTGCGACCGTTATGGTCGTCGGTCTGTTTGCAGCCTGCAACGACAACACCGGTACGTCTTCCGGCGGTAAGCAGCCCAACAACAAAAAGGAAGACAACGGTATTACTCTTGACGTAGATTACGCCAAGATCGGCGATCCTTCCAAAAAGGCCGATGCCAAGGTTCCCGAAGGCGGCAAGCACATTCAGACCCTCTCTGTTGAAGAGAAGACAATGACCCTCGAGATCGGCACCGTCGGCCAGATCAAGACCAAGATCGTTCCTGAGGATGCCGCTGACAAGTCCCTTTATTACGAGAGCTCCAACGAAGCCGTTGCAAAGGTTGACAAGAACGGAAAGGTTCTTGGCGTTGAGTCGGGTATTGCTACCATCACGGTTATCTCCAACGACCGCAACTTCAAGGCCAAGGTCGAGGTCACCGTTTACCGCGTAAAGACCGACGAGGAAAAGGTCAACGAGATGATCACCCTCATCAACAACGCCCGTAAGGAAGCCAACCTCGGCGAGATGCCGGTTAAGGCTGAGCTGAACGCCGCCGCTACCGCGCGCGCTTTCGAGGAAGCTGTTGAGAAGGATAAGAAGATGGACGACACCCGTCCTATCAAGGATTCCAAGGGTGAGAACAAGGCCCACGCCACCGTCTTTGAAGATTTCGACATCTATACTCGCGGAACCACCCGTATCTACGTATGGGATTCCTACAAGAATGTTCAGTCCGCCTACGACGCCATCGTCAAGAACGAGGACAACAAGAATGTTCTTCTCGCTGACGACAGCAAGTACAGCTACATCGGTGCCGGTTGCTTCACCGACGGCAAGACTACCTATTGGTGCATTCTCCTGTACCTCAAGTAAGAATCGGTTTTAGAAAAATTATGATGGGTCCGCAGATGCAAGGGCGTTTGCGGACCCTTTGCTTTATCAACGCGCAAGGAAAGAAGTGGAAATATGCCCTGCATCGGAAATATAGTTAATACGGTCGGCGTGCTGATAGCCGCCTGCATCGGCCTGATGCTCAAGCGCGGCGTTCCCCAAAAGGTTCAGCAGGTGCTGATGCAAGCACTCGGTATGTGCACCATCTTCATCGGTGTCAGCGGCACCCTGCAGAATATGCTCTCGGTCGACGGGGGCAAGCTGCAGGTCAACGGCACGATGCTGCTCATCGTCTCGATGGTGGTGGGCACCGTCCTCGGCGAGCTGATCGACATTGAGGCTCTGCTCGACCGACTGGGCGAAAAGCTGCGCAGTATGGCAGGCAGCAAGAGCGGCTCGCAGTTTACCGAGGCCTTCGTCACCTGCTCACTCATCATATGTGTCGGCGCGATGGCGGTGGTCGGCGGCATCACCGACGGTCTCGGCGACCCGTCTACCCTGTTTGCAAAGACCGCCCTCGACTTTGTCGTGATTTTAATTTTTTCATCGACGATGGGCATTGGCGCGATGTTTTCGGCTCTGCCGATGTTCTTGTATCAGGGCATATTCAACCTCGTCGGCCTGCTCGCAGGCAACGTTATGCCCGACCCGATGCTGACCGGACTTTCCCTCGTCGGTAACGTCCTGATATTTGGCGTGGGCATCAACCTTGCCTTTGGCAAGCGCATCCGCGTCGGCAATATGCTTCCCGCCCTGCTCGTCCCTGTGATATGGGAGCTCGTGCGCGGCCTTTTGGGATAAAGCAAGCCCTCTTGGAGCAATTATCTCCAAAGAGGGCCTTTGTTTTCAAAAGTATTTTCAATCCAAAAAATATTTCAAAATTTGCTAAACATAAACCTTGACACTCCGCAAAAAATACTATTGCAAACGCATCAAACATTGATGACAAAGGAGTGAAAAAGTTATGGCAAGAAGCAACAGAATCAACGTGCCCGAGGCTCGCGAGGCTCTCGACCGTTTCAAGATGGAGGCCGCCGCTGAGGTTGGTGTAAATCTCAAGCAGGGTTACAACGGTGACCTGACTTCCAGACAGGCCGGTTCTGTCGGTGGACAGATGGTCAAGAAGATGATCGAGTCCTACGAGAACAGCATGAAATAACTTCCCCTTAACAAAAAGCCGTATGAGTGACCTAACGTCGCCCATACGGCTTAGTTTGATTTTACGAGAATTTTTATGCGGCCGTCTCCTGCTTTTTGAAAAAGCGGGCAACGCTTTCGCCTATGACCGCCGCAAGTGCGACCGACGCGATAACAGGCGAGAAAAGCTCGCTCGCGCCCATCAGGTAGTAATAGTAGGCGCCGTAGGAGGCACCGATGACGGCAATCGGCAGGTACCACCGCTTCTTATCGTAGAAAAAGCAGACGACGCTCAGCAGGTCGGCAGGGAAAAAGTAGCGGTCGTGCATCCTCGGAAGCAGGTAGGGAATGACCAGCGCAAACAAAAAGGCGGCCTCGACCAGTTGACCTTCGGTGAGGGCGGCGCGCCGCTGCCACAACATATAAAATATGGCGGCGCAGGCGGTTCCTGCAAGGAAAATGCCGACGGCGTTGAAAACTTCAAAGTCGCCGTTGGTGCCGAAGATGCGGAAGACCGACGGCGCGTTCCACTCAAGCGCGGGATAGGAGTCGGTCTGCTTGATATAAATCGAGACGGTGTCGGCCAACGGCTTGCCTGCGACGAGGGCAGGCACAAGGGTAGCGAAGAATCCGACGGGGAAGACCCACGCGTCCTGCCAGCGTATGCGGCGCAGGAAAACCAACAGCAAAAAGGCAGGCACAAAGAAGATGGTCTGCAGCTTAAATGAAAACGCGAGGGCGAGCATCAACCAGGCGCGGCGGCTCTTTCCCTCAAGGGCAAAGAGCAATCCGCCGAGGGCCAAAGCGGTAAACACCGACTCGCACTGACCCCAATAGGCGCTGTTGAGCAAGACGGTCGGCACCGCCAAAACAGTTGCAAAAACGGCAAACTCGGTGCGAGGCTGATTAAACTTGCGCCCGACTATCCTTGCGGCAAACCAGGCGGCAAGCAGGTCGAAGAATATCGAAAAAATCTTGATATAATAAAGGTCGAACTTGGTGAGCTTTGCCAGCGCGAAAAGCAGGTAGAGGTAGGGCATATTGTAGTCGCCGATGTCCATCTTCAGCGCCGACCAACCGGATGCGTCGCGCATCTGGGTCAGCCAGTCGGAAAGAAAGACCTGATAATCGCGCGACTCGTGGCCGAGCATCGCAAACCGCACTATCAGCAGTCCTGCTATCACCGCCATCTGAAAGAGAAGCGCAACCGAGTCCTCCTGCTTTTTTGCAAAGAAAAAGAGCGCGGTGGCTGAGACAAACAGCAAGGTCATATAGAGAACGGGGAAAAGAGCATTTCCCGCCATCTCCAGAGAACCGAAAAGGATCAGCGCAACGCAGGCGAACAACATTCCGCCCGCCGCCAGCACTGCTATCCTTCCGTAAAGGCTGCTGTTTTTCATAGATACCGGCTCCTTAAAGGATTTGTATTTTTGCTCGGCCGCTTAAAGCAAACTCTTGGTGCGGCGAACAGGCTCGCAGGTGTAGTTGACACCCAGCTTTTTGAGCACCTGCTCATCGGTGTCGCAGAGCATAACCGAGGAATGAAGCTCGCAACCGCGCAGACGTGAGATCTGGGCAAGGGCCTTGCTCGCCTGCGGATTAACCACCGCACTGCTTGAGAGGGCGATGAGCATTTCATTTGAATTAAGGTGAGAGGTAAGGGAACCGAAGGTCTCCCTCTTAAGCTTGACTATCGGCTCGATAAAAGACTGGGCAAGCAGAGGCACATCGTCGTCGATGCCTGCCATAACCTTCATCGCATTAAGCAGAGCCGCCGACACCGAGCCGAGCAGGTTGCTCGATTTGCCGGTGACGATGACGTCGTTGTCAAGCTGAATGGCGACCGCGTGGTTGGAGGCTATCTTCGCCTTTTCGAGCGCGTAGCGGACTACGGTGCGGTCATCGCTGGTGACCCCCGCCTGACGCATAATCGACTCGGCCTTGACGACGGCACTTTCGCCGACGTTGCCGAGGGTCTTGTCGCAACGCACCTTATAATATCGGCGGACTATCTCCGCCTTTGCGGCAGCGCACACCGCCTCGTCGTCAAAGATGCAGTTGCCTGCCATATTGACACCCATATCGGTGGGAGAATTGTAGGGGCTTTCGCCCAGAATACGCTCGAGCATCGCCTTAAGCAAGGGGAAGGCCTCGACGTCGCGGTTATAGTTGACCGTCATCTTGCCGTAGGCTTCAAGATGGAAGGGATCTATCATATTCAGATCGTTGAGGTCGGCGGTGGCCGCCTCGTAAGCGAGGTTGACGGGGTGCTTGAGGGGCAGGTTCCATATCGGGAAGGTCTCAAACTTGGCATATCCCGCCTTGACACCGCGGTTGTGCTCGTGATAAAGCTGGGACAGGCAGGTGGCAAGCTTTCCGCTTCCGGGGCCGGGTGCGGTAACGATTACGAGGGGCTTGGTGGTCTCGATATATTCGTTGCGTCCGTAGCCATCCTCGCTGACGATGAGGGAGAGGTTGTTGGGATATCCAACAATGGGGTAGTGAACGTAGACGTTGATGCCGAGGTTGGTCAGCTTCTTCTTAAAGACGTCGGCGGCATACTGTCCTGCATAACGGGTCATAACGACACTGCTGACCTGCAGACCCATACCGCGAAAGGCATCGATAAGGCGGACAACGTCCATATCGTAGGGTATGCCGAGGTCACTGCGGATCTTGTTCTTCTCGATGTCGCAGGCGTTGATGGCGATGATGACCTCCGCCCTGTCCTTGAGGTGCAGGAGCATCTTTATCTTGCTGTCGGGCTCGAAGCCGGGCAGTACCCTCGATGCGTGGTAGTCGTCGAAAAGCTTGCCGCCAAGCTCAAGGTAAAGCTTGCCGTCGAACTGATCGATGCGCTCCTCAATGTGATGGGACTGCATTTTCAAATATTTGTCGTTATCAAAACCTATCTTCTTCATCATTACGACCACCCGTCCGATATTTTACACACAAGAATATTATAAATCAACCGCACTCAATTTACAACCGCAAATCTTGCTGAGAGGAAATTTTCTCCTGACCCGTCGGTCTGACGTAGACCGACGCGGCAAAAACAAGGAAAAACAGCACCGTAACCTGCGGCCACAGGATAGTTACATCGCAGACCCCGTGAACCAAGGCGCCGATTATCGCCGCAAACGCAACGGCGCTCAAGCCTCTGCCCGAGCCGTCACGGTAACGGCGCAAGGCCGGCCGCAACAGCTTGATAAGGTAGACTACCAAAAGGGCCATTCCGATAATTCCAAAGCTCAGCAGTCCGTCAAGCAGAAGATTGTGGGCGTTGGTGGTGACCCTCACCTTAAAGCCGAGGTCCTGACCAACGTAATCGGGGCTGAATCTCCAATAGGACAGTATGCCCCTGCCGAAAAGGGCGGCTTCCTTGAGCATTATTACCGCGAGCTTCCAGATGCGCACACGCAGGTCAAAGGAGTTGCCCGCGACCGAAAGGTGCGGCAATATCTTCGGCAGCAGCCAGAGTGCCGCGCCGCCGACCGCGGTCAGCGCGCTGTAAGCGGCCACCCATTTCCACTCCTTGCGCAAAAGCAGCAGGGCGAACAGGCCGAAATAAAGCTCGAGGATGCCCATCAGCGAGGCGCAAAGCAACATTCCGACAAGGTTGAAGCCGATGCAAAGGGCGTAGAACCAACGGTTGCCCTTTTTCTCAAGGAACATGTGGGCCGCGATAAGCACCGCTATAACGATGACGCTCGAATACTCGTTGGGGTTGCCGAAAAGGCTGGCGCAACGCAGCTCGTCGTTGGAGGGGAGAACGATGCTTCCCTCGGCTAACGCAGGGTGTTTTATGTAAACCAGTTTTTCAATTACGGCATAGACTGCGGCAAAAATACTGAGGCCGCATATGAGGTTGAAGGCGGTGTCGATTCTGCGAGGGGTGAGTGCCCTGCGCAGATATAAGAAGAGGGCGAAAAAGAGGATGACGCCCACTCCGCAGGCTACACCGAGCCAGTTGCCGTGCGCCGCAGGGGGTATCAAGGCGATGGGGACGAAGGGGATGAGCCATTTTACAGCCTTGCGGTCGGCGAGGATGAGTTCTCTCGTGCGCCTGATGATGAGGAGGGCTACCGCTATGCATCCGAGCAGGGCAAATGATGCCGCCCACGGAAAAAATGCCGCCGCGACAAGCGCAAACACCAAAGCATCGTCACCCGACATCGTTTTTATACTCTTTAACACACGCACACCCCCTAAAAATACATATATACATCTATATTACCACAACCCTTCCAATTTTTCAACAGCCACAGGCTGTTTATCCGCACTTTTGACTCGGAAAGAGATAAGGACACACTTACCTGCGCGCCGAACGCGGCTGTTATAGCGCACGCACAGGCGGTCGCCTGATTATCCGCAGACGTTCGTCTGTTTGTCCGCGTTTTTAGTGAAGCGGTTGCTTTGGCTTTGTTTCTCGCGCGCTGAACGCGGCTGGTAAACAGCGCGCGCAGGCGGTCGCCTGTGATCGACCCGTCTTTTTTGCCAAAGGTCAGTAAAGGTCAATAAATATTTCAAAAAATTGGTAGCAAACTATTGACAGGGTGCTTTTTTCGTGCTAAAGTATAGACAGTTAGCACTCTGAGGTGTCGAGTGCTAATTTTTACCCAAAATTTTCAAAGGTAGGAGGGATGCTCGCGTGACTCTCAGCACTCGAAAGGAGAATATACTTGCCACCATCGTGCGCAACTATATCCGCACCGGCGAGCCGATGGGCTCGAAATCGCTGTGCGAAGAGCTTGGCGGTGTTTCAAGCGCCACCATCCGCAACGAGATGAGCGAGCTTGATGCTCTCGGCTACCTTGCCCAGCAGCATACCTCCGCAGGACGCATCCCCACCGAGCAGGCCTTCCGCCTCTACGTCGACAGCCTGATGGTGCCCCACCGCCTGAGTCCGAAGGAACAGGAGTTCCTTGACTCGCTGGTGCCCTCGGCCGAGGGAGACGTGGACAGGGTGCTTCGCCGCTCGGCACAGGTGCTCAGCGACCTCACGCGTTGCGCCGCCCTGCTGACCGTTGAGCCCGACCCCAACACCGCAATTCACAAGGTCGAGCTGCTCCCGATGAGCAGTCACGCCGCCTTGCTGGTAATGGTCACCTCAGCAGGCACGGTCGAGAGCCGAATGTTCCGCTTCGGTGCGCCCCTTTCGGCCACCCTCATCGAGCGTTTTATGCATATCGCCGACCAACACCTTATCGGCACCCCTCTTTCAAGCCTGCAGCCTGCTATGCTGCAGACCCTTATCGCAGGGGCGGGCGACCTTTCCCTTGAGCTGACCCCCTTGATGTCGGCCCTTGCCGACCTCGTTGCCGAGTCCTCGCAGTCGCGGCTTGAATTGACCGGTCAGTCCAACCTGCTGATGTGCGGCGAATTTTCGCCGATGCGGGTGCGGGAGGTCATCGACCTC
>JAZTZA010000091.1:0-1192 GCA_045637185.1 Acutalibacteraceae bacterium | reverse complement strand
AGAAATATGCTGATATATCCTGCTATCGACCTGTTTGAAGGCAAGGCGGTGCGCCTCTTCAAAGGGGACTACAAGCAGATGACCGTTTATAGTGAAAATCCTCCCGAAATCGCCGAGAACTTCGCGTCAAAGGGTGCGACCCATATGCATATCGTCGACCTTGAAGGCGCAAAGGACGGCACCACACCCAACTTTGAAACTGTCCTCAGGATAAAGCAGACCTCGGGGCTTTTCTGCGAGGTAGGTGGCGGCATACGCAGTATGGAGACTATTGACCGCTACCTCTCAAACGGCATCGACCGAGTGATACTCGGCACCGCCGCCGTAACCGAGGCAGGCTTTGTTGAAAAGGCGGTCAATGCCTACGGTGAAAGAATTGCGGTGGGTATTGATATAAAGGACGGAATGGTGGCCATCAAGGGCTGGACCGAGAAATCCGACCTGACCGCCTTTGATTTTTGTAAGCGTATGCAGGACATCGGGGTCAAGACCCTGATTTGCACCGACATTTCCAAGGACGGCGCGATGAAGGGTACCAACCACGAACTTTACAGCGAGCTGATGCGCCGCTTCGATATGGATATCATCGCATCGGGCGGTGTATCGGGCATCGAGGATATAAAGCGCCTTAGAAAAGAGAATCTCTACGGCGCCATTATCGGTAAGGCCTACTACATCGGTGCCATCGACCTGAGCCAAGCGATAGAGGTGGCAAAATGATAACAAAGAGAATAATTCCCTGCCTTGACGTAAGAGACGGTAGGGTGGTAAAGGGCGTCAACTTTGAGGGGCTCAGAGACGTGTCCTCGCCCGTAGCCCTCGCCGAATACTATTCGTCCTGCGGCGCCGACGAACTGGTTTTTTACGACATCACCGCCTCGAGTGACGGCCGAAAACTGTTCACTGACATTCTGCGCGAAACGGCGAGCAAGGTGTTCATACCCCTGACGGTCGGCGGCGGTATCAACACCGTCGAGGACTTTGACAGGGTGCTCAAATGCGGCGCCGACAAGGTCAGCGTCAACTCGGGCGCCATCCGCAACCCCGATCTTATCGGGCAGGCCGCCAAGCAGTACGGCGACCAATGCGTCGTTCTGTCGGTCGATATCAAGCGTGTTGACGGTGTCTTCCGCGTCTTTGCCAAGGGCGGCAGGGAGAACACCGGCATCGAGGCGATCGAATGGATAAAGCG
>JAZTZA010000090.1:0-2029 GCA_045637185.1 Acutalibacteraceae bacterium | reverse complement strand
ACCTTCATACCGGGATAACCCGTCTGCTTGAGAAGGTCGCGCACCCCGTCGGTTATAACACCGAGGTCCTCGGCGATGATCGGAATATCACCGACACTTCTTTTTATCGCGTCAAACAGTTCAATTCCGGGGCCCTTGACCCAGCATCCGTTTTCGGCTGTTTCGTCACTCGCAGGTACCGACCAGTAGGCTTCAAACCCACGGAAGTGGTCGATGCGCAGTCGGTCGAACATCTTGCTTTGGTGATTGATGCGGCTGACCCACCAGGAATATCCGTCGCGTCTCATAGCTTCCCAATCGTAAAGCGGGTTGCCCCAAAGCTGCCCTGTTTTCGAGAAATAGTCGGGCGGACAGCCTGCAACTGCCTTGGGATGCCGCTCGTCATCCAGTTGAAATTGCTCGGGATGTGACCACACGTCCGCGCTGTCCAGCGATACGTAGATGGGCAGGTCGCCTATAAGCTCGATTCCGTTTTGTGACGCATAGTCTTTAAGGGCAGTCCACTGCTTGAAAAACTCATATTGAACAAATTTCCAAAAGTCAACATTCTGTCTGTTTGCCTGCTCAAATGCCATCAACGCCTGCGGGTCACGAAGTTTGTGCGGAGTTTGCCAATATTCCCAAGATAGATTGCCGTTTGCCGCCTTCAAAGCCATAAAAAGAGCGTAATCGTTGAGCCAGTACCACTCACGGCATAAGAAGGCGTGATAGTCGTCGTTTGGCTCAAAATTTGAAAATGCAGCTCTCAACAGGTCGAACACGCTGTTATAGAGGTCGCAGTAGTCGACACGCTGTGAGCTTCTTTCAATAGAGCTCAGTGCCGCCTCGTCAATAAGCCCGTCTTCAAAGAGTAGTTCGGGGCTGATGAAATATGGATTGCCTGCAAAGGTGGAAAAGGGTTGATAGGGCGAATCGCCGAAGCCGGTCGGCCCGATGGGGAGCATCTGCCAGCAGGTAACACCGCTTTCCTTCAAAAAGTCTATAAAATCGTAGGCCTCTTTGCCGAGAGTGCCTATGCCGAATTTACCTTTAAGGCTTGATAAATGCAACAAAATACCGCTTTTTCTCACAAAACCACATCCTTGTTGATATCATAGCACATTTTGCTAACGACTACAACAAAAATGTGATTTCCAAGACGGCTTTAAGGTTGAATTTGCGGCCGATTCGTGTTAAAATATTGCCTATGAAGATATGGAGTGAAGTATATGTCGGTTAAAGAGCAATATATTGAGTTAAGAAACAAGTTGATACGCCGCGAGTATTCGCGAATGAACGATATGCAGTTTCAGGCCGTCGCTACGGTTGATGGGCCTGTGCTTATTCTTGCGGGTGCAGGAAGCGGTAAGACCACCGTGCTTATCAACCGAATCAGCAATATGATCCGATTCGGTAGGGCATATACCGACCTTGACGCAGCCTATGCAACGCAGGAGAGGGTAGACACCCTTAAAAAATGTATCGATGAGAACCTGCCCGTTCCCGAATGGGTCTCGGTCAGCCCTGTGCGTCCTTGGGAGATACTTGCCATAACCTTTACCAACAAGGCGGCAAAGGAGCTTAAGGAGCGGCTTGACGTCTCGATAGGTGAGCAGGCCAATGACATATGGGCGGCCACCTTTCACTCGACCTGTGCGCGAATTTTGCGCCGATATGCCGAGCGGATAGGCTTCTCGAACAATTTCACCATCTATTCCGCCGACGAGCAGAAACGCTTGATAAAGGATATCCTCAAGCGGCTGAACATCGACGAGAAGATACTGCCCATTAAAACGGTAATCAATGAGATAAGCCACGCCAAAGACGAGCTTATTGACCCTGAGGAGTATGCGAAATTCACCCATTCGGATGCCCGACTTATAATGATATCTCAGGTATACAAGACCTATCAGGCCGACCTGCTTAGGTTTAATGCGATGGATTTTGACGACCTTATATCGCAGGTAGTGCGCCTGTTCCGCGAAAATCCCGATGTGCTTG
This sequence comes from Acutalibacteraceae bacterium, assembly GCA_045637185.1. GTDB lineage: Bacteria > Bacillota > Clostridia > Oscillospirales > Acutalibacteraceae > RGIG2206. The sequence continues at coordinate 49 of JAZTZA010000090.1, read as the reverse complement.
AATATTATCAAAATAGGTTCAAGTATGTGATGATAGACGAGTATCAGGA
>JAZTZA010000089.1:0-1325 GCA_045637185.1 Acutalibacteraceae bacterium | reverse complement strand
TATCCCTTGCCCCACACTACCTTCAGGTAACGCGGCTCGGCAGGGTTTATTTCAATTTTCTCACGCAGATGGCGGATATGCACCGCCACCGTGTTTTCGGCACCGATGGGGTCATCGTGCCACACCTTTCTATATATCTCCTTGGGCGAGAGCACCCTGTTGGGTGTCAGCATAAGCAGATGCAGAATGTCGTACTCGGTGGGGGTCAGGGTCACCTCCTCGCCGTCAATGAGCACCCGCTTTGCCTCGTCGTTGAGTTCAATTGAGCCGATAACGATATCGTTAGGGCGCACTTTGCCGCCGCCAAGATGAAAATAACGTCTCAGCTGTGAGCGGACACGCGCGATGACCTCGATGGGATTAAAGGGCTTAGTGATATAATCATCGGCGCCGACGTTGAGCCCCAGCACCTTGTCGGTGTCCTCGCTCTTTGCGGTAAGCAGTATTACAGGCACATTTGAGCTTTCGCGAAGCTTCATCATCGCGGTAACGCCGTCCATTTCGGGCATCATTATGTCCAAAAGCACCAGATGGACCTCTTCCCTTTCGATGATGTCCAGCGCCTGCCTTCCGTTGAAGGCTTCGAGGACATTGTAGCCTTCGGCAGTCAGGTATATCCTCAGCGCGTTGACGATGTCCTTTTCGTCGTCGCAGACAAGTATATTGTACATCGTAACCCCTCCTTTTGCTGATTCTATGATAACTCAAAAAATTATAAGATACAATAGAGCAAACTTTAAGATTTGATTAAGTCGGATATGAAAAACCTCTGACAATGATGGTTGTCAGAGGTTTTGCTGATTGAGTTTAATTAAAGCAGGACGGTCAAAAGCCATATTATCAGGCCGAGACCGATAAAGAAGACCGCACCCACGCCCAATGCCGTAAGCACCGCCGCAAGCACATAAGCTCGGCGGTCCTCCTTGGGCATCTCGGGCTTCTTTTCCCAAGGGCGTTCGGACTGATCTTCGTCGGGTAAATCGGCCTGTTCCTTCTTACCCTTAGGATTTCGGAAGGTGAACAGGTTGGGCTGCCCGACGTTGCTCATATCGGCTATTGAACGGCCGTCATCGTCGTCGTATTTCTTCTTGCTCATATTACAGCTTCACATCGTCGTAGAGGTGGCAAACGACATAATGTCCCGGCTCGATCTCGCGCTGGACCGGTGCTTCGGTCTCGCAGCGTTCGGTACAATGCGCGCAACGGGTATGGAATTTGCATCCCTGAGGCGGATTGGCAGGTGAAGGAATGGAGCCTTCGAGCACGATGCGGTTCATCTTGACCGACGGGTCAGGCACAGGGATAGCGGAGAAGAGTGCCTTGGT
>JAZTZA010000088.1:0-10316 GCA_045637185.1 Acutalibacteraceae bacterium | reverse complement strand
TACAAAGCTCGGGAAGATAAGGATAATTAGATTCAATTAAAACGTTAAGTTCAGCCAGTCGTATGACAAACGAATTCACGCCCTATCCCCCTTTTCTAAGTTATACAAATTATATCACAGCCTATAGAATTTTACAAGACTTTACTGACAAAGAGATGCTCGATAAAACAATTCAAAATTTTTTCAAAAAGACCCTTGACACAGGCAGACAAGTTTGCTATAATATGCCTTGCGTTAAAAATTGAATATGCGAGCATGCTGGAATAGGCAGACAGGCACGTTTGAGGGGCGTGTGTTTCACGACGTGTGGGTTCAAGTCCCACTGCTCGCACCATTTTTAACCCACCGCGCGCTGATAAGCGCGCGGATTTTTTATAGGTTTATTTACTATAAATACGCGGGTGTGGCGGAATTGGCAGCTATTTGTCCGAGCGCACCCTGTGTGTGATACAGCGAAGGGCAAATAGGCGCCGCGGTCGACAAACGAAATACGATAGTATTGAGTTGTCGGGCACCGCAAGAGTCACGCGGAGCGCGGCTGCAGTGTTTCTGAATATATATCTTCTAATATTATCCACTATCATTTATAATACGCGGGTGTGGCGGAATTGGCAGACGCGCTAGACTTAGGATCTAGTGTCTTACGATGTGCAGGTTCGACCCCTGTCACCCGCACCAGAAAAAACGACAGGTTTCAACCTGTCGTTTTTTCAACGAAATAAATCCCTTGCGGGATTTGTGAAATGCCCTTCGGGCGTGAAATATTGCTCCGCAATGTGAAATGCGCTGTGGCGCGTGATGGGATTTATTTCATTTCACTTGATGCGTCAGATTCAAATTTCACAATTCACGAAGTGAATTATTTCACCGTGAGCGTAAGCGAACGATTTCACTAGATGAGCTCAAGACTTAACATCTAAAATACTAATCTTCTCTTTTTTCAACAGATAGATATACGCCACAAGCGACACTATGCTATCAAATGCATTTCCTATACCAAACAGCAATGCAATTCCTGTCAAGTTCGGTGACCAGACATTTGTCATATATAATACAAATGCAATCCCGTAATAGACTGTATTCGTAACAACCGACTCAAAAAGCATATATTTTGTTTTACCGAGTCCGTAAAAGGTGGAATCGAAAACATTTTGGACCGCATACAGAACATAAAACCCCACGAGAATCATTACAAGTCCAAACAACTTATCCACATCAGAAAATCCAAGTATATGTATCATAAACGGCTTCCACAACGGGATACTAACAAACCATAAAACTGAAACAATCGCAGTAAAAACAAAATATCCAAGTGAATTTTTTCTGATGTTTTCTTTATCTCTTGCAACATCCGTTTTGATAAGCTCACCTAACTGCAACACAGGCAATAATAGCCATCCCCAAATAAAGTTATTTGCTACCCAATACGTCCCTTGCTCTCCCACTTCGTTGACCATTCGAGCGATCATCACCATATATGCAACGTTTCTAACAAGAGATTCAACGCCCGAAATGCTTCCAATCCTTGCAAATTCTGATGTCCACAAAAAATCAAGCTTGGTTTTGGCAAGAACATTGACCTTTTCTCTTGACAGTAAAATCAGCGAAACTGAAAGAAGCAGTACATTTACAATGATGTTAGAATAACCGATACCATTCACACCGAGTTTCAGAGATATAGGAAGAGTTGAAACAAGGAAAGCGTCAGTCAAAAGACAAAGCACAAGCTTCGCTCCTGTCAGTGCATAAAGATAACGGCTCTTGTTAAGGGTCACCAATGCAACAAGCGCAAATTCTGTAAGAATCGAGAATATATTGGCAACACTCTCAATTCTGATGTATGACGACGAAGCATCTATGATGGTCAAATCAGTTGCCATCAGCGACAAAAGCGGTTTTGTAAAAATGATTACAAAGGCAGAAAGTACAGAATATATGCCAAGAGAGATCATCATTCCTGTCCGTACTCGGTTGGAGAACTCATTTATATCATCTTTGACTTTGCCGATAAAATAGAAAAGCGGTAATATGATTGCTTCTTTTAATATCTCATAAAGAAGATTCACCCACGATAACTGTCCTGCGATTGAAAAGGACCACTCGCCAGGTAACTGTCCGAGAAAGAAAACTCGAACTGTCGTGTATATCGTTGGCACAAGGCCGAGGACAAGAAGCGATGCAAAAAGCTTATAATTAATTCTTTTAAGTGACAGTTTGAAAATATAAAACATTGTTCCCTCCATTTCATCGACATAACAATTTCAACTAGCAAAAGCCGACAGATTTCTCTGTCGGCTTTATATTTCATCAACCGTCTTTCAGTTCCTTAACCGAACGTATACTATCAACCGGCGCCTCGATATAACCGAAAAGGTCATCGATATTATCGGTCACAAAATACAGTTCCCTGCAATTATCGCGAATAAAATTCTTCGCAATAGCCTTTTCCATTGCGTAAATTATCTCATCATAGTATCCGTTGATATTATAGATAGCAATCGGCTTATTATGGCGGCAAAGCTGCTTGAGAGTCAAAATCTCGAAAAACTCCTCAAAAGTTCCGATTCCGCCGGGAACGACAATAAAGGCATCCGAGTTGTCCTCCATAATCTGCTTACGTTCGCGCATTGTATCAGGCAAAACGAGCTCATTACAGAAATCACAGATGGCCTCGACCTTTTCTTCATCAAAAAATTTCGGAATAACTCCAAAAATATATCCGCCTGACGACTTTACTCCTCTTGCGGCCGCACCCATAAGGCCGTTGCCGCCACCACCGAAAACAAGCGAATGGCCGCGCTCGACCATTACTTTACCCATATTTTCAACAGTTTCTATATAAACCTTATCAATAGTCGGTGACGCGGCACCGTAGACGCAAATTCTCATATCTTGCCTCCAAGCTTAATGTTACTGATATTATACCCGATTTATGTAATATTTGCAATATCCTATGTATATAGAAATAACGCTTACGAAATTCATCCGTAAGCGTTATTCTAACTAACCTAAAAAGCGAGACAAAAACTCTCTTGTCTGAGGATTTTTGGGATTATTAAATATGTCATCGGGTGTTCCCTCTTCGCAAATGACGCCGTTGCTCATAAAGAGCACGCGGTCGCTGACATCACGAGCAAATGACATCTCATGGGTTACGACAATCATCGTTCTGCCGTCCTCGGCAAGCGACTTCATAACGTTGAGGACCTCACCGACCATCTCGGGATCAAGGGCACTCGTCGGCTCGTCAAATAGCAAGACCTCCGGCTCCATTGAAAGTGCGCGAGCGATGGCAACGCGCTGCTTCTGTCCACCCGAAAGCTGACGCGGTTTTGCGTTTATATAAGGCAGCATATTGACCCTGTCGAGATATTTCATCGCGGTTTCCTTAGCCTCGGCGCGAGTCTTATTAAGCACCGACACCTGTCCGATGATACAATTCTCCAACGCAGTCAAATTGTTAAACAGATTGAAGGACTGAAACACCATAACCGCCTTTGCGCGATACTGAGTGAGTTTGGTTTCGGCCGACTGGACGTTATTACCATGGAAAAGCACTTCGCCGCCCGTTGGAGTCTCCAACAGGTTGATACAGCGAAGCATCGTGCTCTTACCCGAACCCGATGAACCGATAACGCTGACAGTTTCGCCCTTGTTTACGCAAAGGTTAATGTCACGCAGAACAACGTGGTCGCCGAAGCTCTTTTGCAGGTGGCGCAGTTCAATTACATTATTATCTGACATTTGACTGCTCCTCCTTTACGTGAATTTCAGCGTTAACGTCGGTCTGAGAGCCGAAAATAGTGTAGTTCTCCTTACCGTCAAGCTTCTTCTCGATAAACCTCAAAATTCTCGTAATAGTAAAGGTCAGCACGAAGTAGATCGCGCAGGCGATAAGGTAGCTTGCAAAGGTCTTGTAGGAGTTCTTTGCAGCCGATGCTGCATAGAAATACAACTCGGTAACACCAATAACGTTCAACACCGAGGTATCCTTGATGTTGATAACAAACTCGTTGCTGACCGAGGGCAAGATATTCCTGATGACCTGCGGGAGAATGATCTTGGTCATTGTCTGGGTATGGGACATACCGATAGACATTGCGCCCTCAAACTGACCCTTATCAATAGATATGATACCACCGCGGACGATCTCGGTGATATACGCTCCTGTATTGATGGAAACGATGGCAATACCTGCGGGAATAAGCGGCAGTTCTCTACCTGCGTTCAGGTAGGCGTAGCCCCAGTAGATTATCATCGCCTGAACCATCATCGGAGTGCCTCTGAAGACCTCTACATAGGCGCTGATGAGCCAGTTAACAACGCCCATAAATCCGCGGCCGACAGGAGTTTTGCGTGTCGGGATAGTACGGATTACGCCGTTGATCAAGCCTATCAGAAGACCGATAAGGGTTCCTATGATCGATATAAAGAGCGTGTTCCACACACCGCCGAGTATCTGCGGTCCATATTTAGTCCAGACCGTTACGATATCGCTGAAAATAGACATTTATATAATCCTCGTAATGTTTATTTTTCGTCAGAAGTCAGGGCAACCATATCCTTCATCAGCTGGGCACGGGTGTCCTCACTAATTTCATTGATGGCGGCAGAAACATCCGCGTTCAAGGACGAGCCCTTGCGAATAGCTACGGCGATGGCAGTATCGCCCTCAGAGCAAGTAAATCCGCTTTCGTTGTTTACAAGCGGAATATATGTAAGGTCAGAGTTTGAAGCGCAGATAGAATAAGCGGTCGGTTCCTCTGCGATATAGCCATCGATGGTATTGGCGGTCAGAGCAGTATAGAGCAGAGTGAAGTCCTCAAGAACAGACTTTTTGACATCTTTAATCTGGTCAGCGGCAGTAGCGTGGAAGGTTGCATCCTGTGCACCGATCTTGCGGCCCTTAAGGTCGGCAAGTGACTTAGCATCAGCAATCTCTCCATCCTTATGGGTAATAACAACGAGGTTAGAGACGTAGTAGTTTGCGGAGAAATCAACCGTTTCTTTTCTCTCATCGGTCGGGCTCATACCTGCGATAACGCAGTCGAGAGTGCCTGCTTCAACAGCGGGAATAAGAGCATCCCATTCATACTGATAGACTTCAAGCTTAACTCCGAGCTTGTCTGCAATCTTCTTTGCAACCTGAACGTCGTAGCCGTTTGCATATCCGTCGGCATTGGCGATCTTAACTGCGCCGTTGGAATCGTCGGTCTGCATCCAGTTGAAAGGCTCGTAACCGCATTCCATACCGACCTTCAATACGCCGTTGGCCTTAACATTCTCAAGGTCCTTGGAAGCGTCAATCTTACCGCAGGCGGTAAGACTAAGTATCATAGCCAAAGCCATGACAAGAGCGAGCAGTGTTCTGAACATTTTCATTTTCTTTTCCTCACATTCCGCACACTTGGTGTGCATTTTTTATTAAAATTAAAAACCGTTCTGTAAAGAACGGTTTAAAGGAATAATAAGGCAAAATCTGCATTATCCACATTCAAATAGCTCTCCACAAAATCTGTGACAGTGCAACGGGTATTCCCCGTTACCCCAGCGATGTAACAACAGGCACTGTTACACGCTTCGGCGGTCGCCCCTTTCCCGAACGGCAATTACCCAAAACCCTTTCGGTACTATTGTAGACCGCAACCTCTATTAAGAACGATATTTAATTTTCGATATTGTAACATACAACAAGGACTTCGTCAAGCCCGATTTACAAATTCTATCAAATCGTCAAAATCGCCGCTTTGATAGTGTGATATTTCGGCATTATACTTATTTATAAGGTTCCTTGTGATCAAAAAGGTGTCCATTCCGACACTTTCAGCTACCATATCATCCGAAACGTCGTTTCCAACCATCAGGCAATCCTCAGCCTCAAGGCCGATGGTTTCGAGAATATATTTATAGTATTTAGGATTGGGCTTGCAGTAATATGAATTTTCATATGTAGTGATAAATTCGAAGTCATCACAGTCAAGGCCTGCCCAAGAAATACGGCTCTTTATCGCGATCTCAGGGAAAATCGGATTGGTGGCTACAACAAGGCGATAACCGCTATCCTTGAGGTGCGTAATCGCCTTGGGCACAGCTTCATCAAAACCGCAGACCTCTTTTACCAAATTGAAATCGGTCTTATAGTACTCGTCAAACTGCGCCATATCAGCCTCAGCAATACTTCCGAACTCCTTGAGAAATACATCCCAAAACACCTTCTCGTTTCTCTTGACACCGTCGTTTTGTATCATAGCACCTGTTCCCTGCCAGATGGTCTTGATCAGGCGTTCGGGCTCGTATCCAAGCGGCGCCAAGCGAGTTGAGATCGTTTTGAAATAGTATTTGACAAACTCTTCCTGATCCTGTGGGAGCAGGGTTCCGTCAAGGTCAAACAGTATCGCCTTATACTTCAAGTTTATCCCCTATCTTTCTTTACCGACAAAGAAAAGGGCAAGAGTTCCGGGGCCTGAGTGGGCACCGATGACAGCACCGATGTCGGTAATAATATTAACCTTTGCATTCCATTTCTGCGCAAATATGTCGGCAAGGGCATTCGCGTCGTCAATGCAATCGCCGTGCGAAATAAATATCTCGCCGTTGGCTTTATCAAGAGCGGTCTCCTCAAGCTTCTTGGCAAGTGCCTGAATAGCAGCCTTGCGTCCGCGAACCTTATCTACACTAACAAGGTGACCCTCGTTATCGACGTGCATAACAGGCTTGATTCCGAGCATTCCGCCTACAAATGCAACCGCAGGACTTACCCTGCCGCCTCTTTTAAGATAGACGAGGTCATCAACAGTGAACCAATGACAGATATTCAGCTTTATCTGCTCGGCATATTCAGCGGTTTCATCGAGAGAAGCACCTGCCAGCTTCTTCTGATTTACGAGGTAAACAAACAATCCCTGACCTGCCGATGCACAAAGGGAATCGACGACGACGATTTTTCTTTCAGGGAATTTCTCAGCAAGTTCCTCGGCGGCAATACGTGCAGAATTGCAGGTAGTGCTGAGTCCGGAGGAAAACGCAAGGTAGAGTATGTCACTTCCCTGCTCAAGCACGGAAGTAAATGCGTTTACAAACGTATCGGGATTTACCGCAGAGGTCTTGGCAACCTCGCCCGCTCTCATACGAGCATAAAAGTCCTTTGAAGTGATAGCGTCATTATTCTCGCCATTCTCAAATGTATAGGACATCTTTACGGCTTCAATTCCCCATTCGGTCAAGACAGACTGCGCAATATCGCAGGCCGAGTCGGTCATAATTACATATTTACTCATTACATTATCCTCCAAAATCAAATAAATTTCAACTGTTAATCAGCATTTTTCAAAGCCGATGAGCAAACCGCCCTTCTCGGCGTAAAAACTGCACAAGCCCCTGCAGGAGTAGACTTCTATGTCAAGGTCATCGACCTCAGACATAAGTTTCTCCTTCAACTGCAGAGCAAAGTCGTCATTAAAACAATGCGCTATTCTGATCTTACCCTTTTTATGTCCGAATTCTTTAAGTCTTGAAATAACAGTCGAAAGGGTTTTTTCGGAACCGCGACACTTATCAAGCTGTTGAAGGTCGCCCTTATCGCTTGCCTTACCGACCACTCGAATTCCGAGCAATCCTGCAGCCTTAGCGACGATAGGATTTACCCTTCCGTTGTTGGCGAGGTTTCTCATTGATTCAAGTATAAATATTAAACCTGTTTGCTTGGAATATTCAGTAATTTGCTCACAAACATCCTCAAAATCCAAACCGGAAGACACAAGTTCGGATATTCTTTCTATAATTATCTTCATTTCCGGACCTGTTGTCAAGGAGTTAAGAACAAAAACCTTTCGGTCGGGATGCATATCCTCGTAGAGCTCCTTAGCAACCTTTGCCGCATTATATGAGCCTGATAACGTTCCGGTGATGGTAACGCAAAATACCCTTTCTGCGTCACCGAATGCCTTTACCCAATCATCAGGATTAGGGCACGAGGTGGATGATTTTCCTTTATATTTCGAAAGGTCGTTAACCATTCCTTCAACATCTAATGAAGAATTGTCTATATATTCCTTTTCATCGGTTAATATTTTGAGGGGCGCCGAAGCAAATGGGGCGCCAACAAACTCAATTATATCAGACGATGAATCTGTAACAATTTTGAAGTTCAATATAACCAAGCCTCCTTTTCGCTACATAAAATATAGCATTTGCAAAAGCAATGGTCAATCTACCCGTAAAACCACCCTCTCTACTGCAAAAAAACCGTCGGTAGAGTTGATTTTCCACACTCTACCGACGGTCATCAGCAAATTATCTGAAACTGTTTCTTCTTATTCCATTGCTTTTCTCTTAAGTTCGTTAAGAATCTGAGGATAAAGCCCGCAGGTCATACCGACATCAACGACAAGCAAATTGCGTTTATGCGTTTTCATTATCATTTTCACTTTTGATGTTAGCGAATATATTTAGCGGTATAATAGCCGAAGAAATTATGATATACAAATCCCTTATAGAATCAAAAAACAACACCTTCCTAATCAACATATAAAGCGTTACTGCGTAACTATGCTGAGGTATTAGAATAAACAGCAACAAGCAACCGCCAACAAGGGCGGACGTTAATATTGTTAATCTCCGATTCGATGACCTTTTGAAGACCGAAATGTTAAATAATATTACAGTTGCTAAAACGGAAAAAACAAACAGAATCGGTAAAAATAATTCTAACAATCCTGATAAGGAACGTATATTAAACGCAATATCAGGTGCACCTATTATAGCAATACTTCCTTCATCGGTATCGATCGATAAAATATTCCAATATAAGGTTAAAGACATGATCCCAACCCATATAAGCGATATCACGTCATAAACAATTACAAAAACTTTCAAAAGTTTATTCTTCACAATTCTACCTGCTTTCTTCATCAATTAAGGCCTTTGCCTCGTCCACAAGATCCTTAAATTCCTTATTATCCTTTAAGCTTGTAAAACAATGCTCCAAGGTCATTAAAAACGAACGAATATGTCCAATATGTTCAGCAAAAAAAGCAGTGTCTTCTAACAGGTCAAACAATGGGGCTGTAAGACGCCTCGACTGTTTTGCGATCTCATTTGTTGACTTTGCAATCTCGAAAAGCTTTCTTAAGGTATCGATCGCAGCATCCTGTTCACCGCTTTCGAGATGGATTTGTGCGCGGCAGATATAGATTCCGTCGATAAGATTAAAATAAAACTGATAGTTGCCGTCGGGTATGACTGTGTTCACGATGTTTTCGCATAAATCGACCGAATAATGATCTTTCTTCGGAATTTCATATATGAGCTCTGTGAGCTTTTTGCCGATGATGTGCTGACGATGTCGGCGCAACGGGTCACCTTTTAGGCAAAATTTCAGCGCCAGGTCTACGTTCTCACATTTATAGGCATACTCAATAGCCATATCCTCATGACCAAGCTTTGAATATAGTCTGACAATCAAATGCTTTGCCGTTTCACTATCCTTGTCAACGGCAATTAACCTTTGAGCATAGTTCATTGCCCTGTGAAAATGTTGCCATTTAATTTTATTATCCGTTTCCAGATCGCCTAAGCGTTCTTCATCGATAGCGGCACGAAATAAAAAGGTTCTATCATACGGATATTCTTCCAACGCAGATATCGATATAGGCAGAGTTATTTTCGAATCGTCGCCATATTCTCTAAAAGCGTTCTGCCAATCCTTTTCAAGTTGATCTCTTCGGTCGTTAAAGCAGAGCAATTTATCGGTTGAGATACGAAGATGCCTCGCCAATGCAACAATGTTAGATGCGTTCGGCTCGGTTATACCTTTCTCCCAGTTAGAAATGGTCTTTTTACCTACGCCAACAAGTTCTCCCAACTGCTGTTGCGAGAGATTAAGTTGCTTTCTCTGCTCCGAAATTTTGTTGCCAAGAGTCATTTACTTCCCAACCTTCTTACATACGATCGCGTTCAACATATAACGTTTTACTGCAGAATTCCACTAGCCAGCAATAGAGTTATTGGAGTTATTATAATATTATTGGTTGCATTTAGGATGCCTACTGCACCAACCGATGACCAGAAAGATGTTCCTCCGCTTTTATTATCAATGTTATTAATTATGTACCTTCGGTAAATACAATCCGCAAGGAGACCGAAAATCACAGTAAAAATTAACGAAGGTATAAAAACTATCAGCGCAAACTTAAACTTTATATAGTTTGTTTTCATATCAAATTCGTTTTGCGCATCAAGAGCAAGTCGGATCGTAGCCATGTCGTTCTGTGGGCCAAGGAGTTGCAGACCAACTTTGTCTTCCTAAGACCGCTTGG
>JAZTZA010000087.1:0-1540 GCA_045637185.1 Acutalibacteraceae bacterium | reverse complement strand
ACCGGATACAGCCTGCTCAACCTTATTATCGGTTCCGAAGGCACCCTCGGCGTTATAACCGAGGCAGTGCTCAAGCTTATTCCCTTGCCGAAGGTGTCCATCAGTCTGCTTGTACCTTTTGAGTCGATGGCGGCCGCCATTCAGACGGTGCCTGCCATTATCAAGAGCCGCGCATCCTTGACGGCCATTGAGTTTTTTGAGAGGGACACCGTCCTCTTTGCCGAAGAATACCTCGGCAAGAAGTTCCCCGACACATCAAGCCCTGCCTACCTCTTGCTGACGGTCGACGGCAACGACAAGGCTGCGGTCGAGGACGAATTGACCAACGTCGCAAAGCTTTGTATGGAGCGCGGCGCACCCGATGCCTTCATCGTTGATACCGAGGAGCGCAAGGACTCGGTCTGGAAGGCGAGGGGAGCCTTCCTTGAGGCTATCAAGGCCTCTACAACCGAAATGGATGAGTGCGACGTTGTCGTACCGCGCAACCGCGTTGCCGACTTCATCCAGTATACCCACGAGATCGCCAAGCAGCTTAACATCCGCATCCCCAGCTTCGGCCACGCGGGTGACGGCAACCTGCACGTCTACATCTGCAAGGATGAGCTTGACGAGGCACAGTGGGAAGAGAAGCTCAATAAGGCGTTTGAGTTGATGTATACCAAGTCGAACGAGCTCAACGGACTTGTTTCGGGCGAGCACGGCATTGGATATGCCAAGAAGGACTTTATGCTCGACACCTACGGCGAGACCCAGATCGAGTTGATGCGCGGCATCAAAAAGGTCTTCGACAAGAACAACATCCTCAACCCCGACAAACTGTTTTAATAAAACCAAAAACCTCTCGTTCAACGAGAGGTTTTTTCATATCCGTCTTGAAATAATGTGGCGGAGTTGCTATAATCTAACAGTAGTATTAAGTAAAGGCAGGTGACCGATTTGACCCTTGAAAATATCGTAAGTAAAACTAAGTTGTATCTCTTCGATATGGACGGAACGGTCTACCTCGGTGATGAGATATTCGATTTCACCGCGCCGCTGCTCAAGGAAATAAAGTCGCAGGGCGGCCGCCACCTTTTCATCACCAACAACTCCTCGAAAAATGCCTCCGACTTCGTCGCAAAAATGGCTCGTCTTGGTATCAAGACCACCGAGGACGAATTTGTGACCTCGGGCGGTGCAACGGCGCAGTTTATGCTCGAAAACCATCCCGATTTGCCTATCTACGTCTGCGGTGCGCCGTCGCTCAAGTCTGAATTTGCAAAAATCGGCATGACCGTCACCGACGACCCTGCCGAAGCCGAAGCGGTGGTGCTCGGCTCAAATCCCAAACTGTCCTTTCCGCAGATTGAGGACGTCTGCCGCATACTTTTCACCAAAGATGTGCCCTACGTCGCTACCCATCCTGATATGACTCTGCCGACCGAATTCGGTTGCGTGCCCGATTGCGGTGCCCTCGCCGATATGATTGCGGCGGCAACCGGCAAACGTCCCGTCTTTATCGGAAAACCCGCACCTTTAATGGTGGAACTTGCGATGCTCC
>JAZTZA010000086.1:0-3204 GCA_045637185.1 Acutalibacteraceae bacterium | reverse complement strand
TTGGCGCCAACGGTACCGTCTCCGCCCAGACCCCAGAACTTGCACTCGATGGTGCCTTCTGCGGCGGTGTTGGGAGCGACCTTCTCCTCGAGGGAGAGGTTGGTCACGTCGTCGGTAATACCGATGGTGAACTGCTTCTTGGGAGCGTCCTTAGCAAGCTCGTCATATACGGCGAATACGCTTGAAGGAGGAGTATCCTTGGAACCGAGACCGTAGCGGCCGCCGCAGACGGTAGCCTGCTTGCCCTGAGAAGCAAGAGCGGCAACAACGTCGAGGTAGAGGGGCTCGCCGAGAGCACCGGGCTCTTTGGTACGGTCGAGGACAGCGATCTTCTTAGCGGTTGCAGGAATAGCCTCGCAGAGCTTCTCAGCAGAGAAGGGACGGTAGAGGCGAACCTTTACAAGACCGACCTTCTCGCCCTTGGCGGTCAGGTAGTCGATAACCTCTTCGGCAACGTCGCAGATGGAGCCCATAGCGACGATGACGCGCTCAGCGTCGGGAGCGCCGTAGTAGTTGAAGGGCTTGTAGTTGGTGCCGAGCTTAGCGTTGACCTTGTCCATATACTCCTCTACGATGCCGGGAACGGCGTCATAGTAGGCGTTGCAGGCCTCACGGTGCTGGAAGAAGATATCTCCGTTCTCGTGGGAGCCGCGCATAACGGGATGCTCGGGGTTCAAAGCGCGCTTGCGGAAGGCTTCCACAGCGTCCATATCGCACATTTCCTTGAGGTCGTCGTAGTCCCAGACTTCGATCTTCTGCAGCTCGTGAGAGGTGCGGAAACCGTCGAAGAAGTTGATGAAGGGAACGCGGCTCTTGATGGAAGCGAGGTGAGCTACGGCACCAAGGTCCATAACCTCCTGAGGATTGGTCTCAGCGAGCATTGCGAAACCGGTCTGACGGCAGGCGTAGACGTCGGAATGGTCGCCGAAGATGTTAAGGGCGTGAGAAGCGACGCAGCGAGCCGAAACGTGAAATACGCAGGGGAGAAGCTCACCGGCGATCTTGTACATATTCGGGATCATCAGCAAAAGACCCTGAGAAGCGGTGTAGGTGGTGGTCAGAGCACCGGCGGCGAGGGAGCCGTGAACGGTACCCGAAGCACCCGCCTCGGACTGCATCTCAACAACGTCAACGGTGGTGCCGAAGATGTTCTTCTGTCCGGCTGCGGACCACTGGTCGACGTAGTCGGCCATCGGGCTGGACGGGGTGATCGGGTAGATACCCGCAACTTCGGTGAACGCATATGACACGTGCGCTGCAGCGTTGTTGCCGTCCATAGTTTTCATTTTTCTTGCCATGGATTTATTCCTCCTTGAAAAAATTAACAAATTCAATCGGCCGGTATACCCGACCGACGATGATTTACACCTTATCAATTCTAACACTTTTTTTGTCGTATGTAAATAGTAAAATTACCGCTAAATCAGCATATTCGGCAAGTTTTTTTGGTAAAATCGAGAATTTCAACCTTTTTACCCATTATAAAGGAAAGGAAGGCATTGACTTTTCGGTTGAAAGCCTATATTATGATAGTGTTTATTTTTTCATAAATTGAGAGGAGAAAATCATGACTGCAAATCCTGACCCTGAACCTGCGAACTTTGTTTTTTGGATAGTTCTGTCGGCGGTGCTCTTGCTGCTCGACGCACTTGTCCACGTCGGATACCAAGCCCTCGTCGTCATCAACGATGCCGCCCTCAAGCGTGCCGCCGATGACGGTGAAAAAAAGGCAAAGGGTGCTATGCGCCTGCTTTCCAAGCCTGCGCGCTTTTCTGCAAGGATGTCGACCGCCTGCGTGCTCTTCAATCTTGCAACCGCCTTTTTGCCCGTCTTCGTATTTTCCGAAGAGGTAAGGCTGTGGGCTTCCCGACTGACCGACGTTCGCTTGCTTCAGGCTTTATTGTTTGTAGCTTTTTTGGCGGTAGTTGTGTTTACCGTTCTGGTCTTTGGCGAGCTCTTTCCGCGCCGCCTCGGCTCACACGGTAAGGAGGGTGCCGCCTATGCCCTTTTACCCTTGGTTAAGGCGGTCGACCTGCTTGTTGCGCTTCCTGCGGCGATGATCGGAGGGGTGGTCAATCTACTGCTTAGGCTTTGCCGAATCGACCCCAACGCCGATCTGGAGATGGTCACCGAGGAGGAGATCAGAATGATGGTCGACGCCGGTGAGGAAAAGGGTGTTATCGAGGAAAGTCAGAAGGAAATGATCAACAACATTTTCGAATTTGACGACCTCAACGCTTCCGACGTTATGACCCACCGCACCGATATCGTAGCGGTGGATATCAACGATTCCTTTGACGACGTTATCCGCCTTGCAACCGAGGAGGGCTACTCCCGTATCCCTGCCTACGAGGACGATATCGACGATATCAAGGGCATCGTCTATGTAAAGGACCTGCTCAAATACGTCGGCTCATCCTTGCCTACCGGCAGTCTTGCCGACCTCGTGCGCAAGCCCTTCTTCGTTCCCGAATCCAAGCGTTGCGGCGACCTTTTCACCGAGATGACCGAAAAACGCATCCAGATGTGCATCGTTGCCGACGAGTTCGGCGGTACGGCGGGACTTGTTACCATCGAGGACCTGCTTGAGTCGATAGTCGGAAGTATTCAGGACGAGTACGACGACGAGGAAGAGGACGAGATCGAGCAGATAAACGAGACCACCTTCACCGTTGACGGCACCACCGACATCGATGATATAAACGAGGAGCTGGATATAGAACTGCCCGAGGGTGACTATGACACCGTCGGCGGTATGATACTCTCTGAGCTTGGCCGAATTCCGCAGGCGGACGAGCATCCCGAGGTGGAGGCCTGCGGCTATCGTTTCACGGTCGAGGAGATGGGTGAAAGACGCATCGAAAAGGTGCGCATCGAGCGCCTGCCCGAAGCCGAGGACGAGGAATAATTTGTTTATAAACGTCAGTTCGCAAAATCCTGACGAAAATCAAAACTACGGAAGTGAATAGCTATGAAATTGAAACGGTTAGCGACAGCGGCACTTATTGCCGCCGTCTATGCTGCGTTGACCTACGTAGCGGCTGCGATGATGCTCTCCTATGATCAGATACAGTTCCGCTTTTCAGAGGCACTCTGCGTGCTTGCCGCCTTTACCCCTGCGGCGATACCGGGGCTGACCCTCGGCTGCCTGCTGGGCAACCTTGTGAGCACCCTCGGCCCTATTGATTGGGCATGCGGAACCCT
>JAZTZA010000085.1:0-4656 GCA_045637185.1 Acutalibacteraceae bacterium | reverse complement strand
GTGGCGCGAGCCGACAAATTGAATAAGGGAGAGTTCCCGAGTGGCCAAAGGGGGCAGACTGTAAATCTGTTGTCACTGACTTCGATGGTTCGAATCCATCCTCTCCCACCAGAAAAAAGACCTTGTCGAAAGACAAGGTCTTTTTTTCAACTAAATCCACCCTAACGGGTGGGTGAAATCGCGCCTCGCGGTGGGTGGATTCAATTTCACATTTTGCTTTAGCAAAATATTTCACCAAAGGCAGAGCCTTTGATTTCACCGTGCGTTAGCACGATTTCACCAAACCCATTGCCAAGGCGGATTTGAACCACCAAAAAGCAACCGTCTTGTCTATTCTGTCGTTTTATGCTATAATTAACTAAAGGCGGTGAAGCAATGAGTGTTTTCAAAAGACAGCTATGTGACTTCTGCGGCAAAAAATATTCTCGATTTTTTAATAATGGATGTCCGCGTTGCGATGATATAGATTTTGTGAACATTTTATATTGCAGAATAGATTCCACCGAAATGACATATCGAACAGAAGAGAGCTACCGTTGGAAAAAATATTATTATGATGGTTCTTTTCACTCGTTGGCTGAACCATACGAGATTACACTTGAAAACGGCATAAATTATACTTTTACAATTGTATATAATAATGATATGCCTGCAGAACAACGCACCTATCACGAATCAAGCCTTTTTTGCAGACGCTTGCTTGAAAAGGTAAATAAAAATCCTGTTACAGAAAGTTTTGACAATGTTGCTGAGGCAATATCAAATATTGGGAATTTCCGAGAACTAACTACGGAAGAAATCAAAAAATACAGAGGTGCTTGCGCCGAATGGGCAGCGAATAAAGAAAACTCGTTGCACTATTCAAAACAAGAGCTTGTTGAAGATTTAAGCGCTTATTACAGTGAAGAAGAAATAAACGATGCGCTTTTCCAACTGAATATAGATTTCAAGCAAGAAGCGGTAATCAGGGCAAAAGAATATATAGAATCTTTTGGCGGCTCGTATAAAAATATGATTCAAAGATTGGAAAGTGACAAGTTTACTCCCGAAGAAGTCGTTTTCGGCGCTAACAACTGCGGTGTCAATTGGAACGAAGAGGCTATACGTGCAGCAAAAAAATATATAGAGAGCAACGGAGAATATTCTTTTGAAAAAATGGTTTTCCAATTAACATGGTTTGATTTTACACAAGAAGAAGCCGAATATGCAGCAAAAGCATTAAATTTGTTTCCTGATGAAAACCCAAAACATTAGCATCATAACCGTTCGTAACAAAAAAAGACCTTGTCGAGAGACAAGGTCTTTTTTATCACAATTTCGCTTTATTTTACCGTTACGTTGCCGGCTTTGTTCAGGGCCTCATCAATATGAGCGCAGAAGTTATCCTCGCCCACCTTGTCGTAAAAGCCCGACTTACGCATAACCTGCAAGGGCTGCTCGTTTACGTGGGACAGGATGAGTCTTACCCCCTGCTTTTCGCACTTTTCATAAAGCAGCTCGAGCGCGTTGAGCGCCGTTGAGTCGAGAGATGGCACCGCGCGCATTCTCAGGATAAGACAGCCCGTGTAATCCTTGAGGATGATCTCGGGGATCTTGTCTGCGGCACCGAAGAAGAGGGGTCCGCTGATCTCGTAGACCCTTACATCCTTGGGAACGGCTCTCAGGTCGATGCCGTCCTTGTCGGTGTCGGGGTCGATATACTTCCAGCCGTTGACCGTGGTCTCATCGCTCATCCTTTTCATAAAGAGCATTGCGGCGAGCACCATTCCCACGGCGATCGCAACGACAAGGTCGAAGATGACGGTCAGAGCAAAGGTTACGACAAGGATAAGGATATCGCTCTTGGGCGCCGTCTTGACGATGCGCACGAACTTTTTCCATTCGCTCATATTATAGGCAACCATAAACAGTATTGCGGCGATGGTCGGCATAGGAATAAGTCCCGCATAGGGCATCAGGAACAAAAGCACCAGCAGGAGCACGATGGCGTGGACCATGCCTGCACCCGGCGTTTTGCCGCCGTTTTTGGCGTTGGCCGCCGTTCTCGCGATAGCACCTGTTGCAGGGATGCCGCCGAAAAGCACCGAGGCTATGTTGCCGATACCCTGACCGACCAGCTCGGCGTTGGAATTGTGTCGCGAATTGACCATACCGTCGGCCACAACGCAGGAAAGCAGGCTTTCGATGGCCGCAAGGATCGCGATGGTGAACGCATCGGGCAGAACGGCCGAGATCTTTTCAAAGCTGAGGTCCATACCGCCGAAATCCACCTTGGGCAGACCGGTTGGAATGGTGTAAAGGTCGCGGATGGTATACACACCCTCTTCAAAGCCGGGCAGGAAGGCGACCATAAGTGCGCCCGCCAGAACTGCTATAAGTGAAGGGGGCACTCTTTTTTCAAACTTAGGATAGATTATAAGTATCGCAAGGCTGACCGCGCCCACAACAAGAGCTTGCCAGGAAAAACTGCCTATGGCCTCGACGTTGGCCTCGATCTTCTCTAAAGTTTCGATGGGCTTTACCCCGTCAGCGTAGGTGAGTCCGAGGAAATCTTTTACCTGTCCGATGAGAATTGTCAGGGCGATACCCGATGTAAAGCCGGTGGTTATCGTGTGGGGGATGAACTTGATAAGTGAGCCGAAACGGAAAACGCCCATCAGGATAAGCAGGATACCGGCAAGGATGGTGGCGATAAATAGGCCGTCCATTCCCTGAGAGGCGACGATGCCCGCGACTATTGACGCAAAGGCTGCCGTAGGGCCTGCGATCTGTATGCGGCTGCCTCCGAAAAGGGAAACGCAGAAGCCTGCCGCGATGGCGGTGTAAATTCCGCAGGCGGGCTCAACACCCGAAGCAAGCGCCAGCGCTATCGACAGGGGCAGAGCGATGATCGCAACGATAACGCCTGCGATAACGTCCTTCGTAAACTGCTGAGCGGAATAATTTTTTATAACCGAAAAGAACTTGGGCTTAAGATAAAAACTTTTCAACACACAACATCTCCTTTTGCCGAAGATAATTATATTGGTTTTGGTATAAAAAGTAAAGGGCAATATTGTATAATATCGGCCCCGCAACCCCGAGTTTGTGTTGTTCATTTTTTATTAAAACGGGCGTATCATTTTAAGTCGGATAGATTGCACTTTGTGAGAAACAATGGTATAATATGGTCGAGGTGATAAAAATGAAAAGGATAGTTGGTTTGTTAGCCTCTCTGCTTATCGTGTTTTCTCTTGTTGCCTGTTCGGGCGGAATTCAAGGGGAAGAGGCAAAAGAGACCGTCAACAGCTTTTTTGAGGCCGTAGAGGACGGAGACTATGCCGCGGCAGAAGAATTTTTGCATCCTGACCGCCCCGCTGATCTCGAGGCCTTTTTTGAAGGTGTAGAAGTGGCTAAAAGGGTTGATTTTTCAAGTATAGATATTGAGAAATACACAGGCTTTAAGTCTTCGTTTTACGACAGCACCGTCGGCGGTTCTACCTACAGTTTAATGATGAAAGTGTCTATCTCCGGAGCGGAAGCCGAGATGGAGATCGAGCTCGTGAGAAACGAAGCCGGATACGGAATATATAATTTTGATATGGACGTTGAGTAAGCGTGTCACAACTTGACCCCCGCATCTCAGGATGCGGGGGTCTGTTTTTCTATACCGTTGGTCAAATTTTACATTTTCACCTGCGGTTTTGTAGCATCTTGTAGAAATATCGCGCGACCCCTTGCAGTTGGGATTTTAGGTTGCTATAATAAATTTACAGAATGTTCATTTTTAGGAGGGGTATTATGAGCAGACAGTCCGACATCAAGGCGTTGCGCGAGTTGCGCGGAATGCTTGCCGAAACCAAGAGCTTCATCGATATGTCCGAAGCCGAGCTCGAAAAGTACAAGGAGTGCGAAAAAGAGCTGACAGGCACCAAGTTCGTCTTCCAGCCTCTGCCCACCAATCACGCTGAGACGGCCACCGCCAAATTCCATAACGCGTGGGTCGAAAAGTACAGCGACTCTGCGCCCATTCGCAAGCGCGTAAGGGTAGTCTTCACCGTTATACTTGCCCTTTTTGCTCTGCTGGCGATATTGGATATGGTCACCGCGAGCGGCTTCTTATTTACCAACGTAACAGAGATCAAGGAAATTAACAAGAACATTGTACCGTGTGTGCTTGCCTACGCTTTTCAGGTTATCTTCTTTGCTTCTGGTCTTTTGCTTACTTGGTGCTTTTTCAGCGAGTCCTATTCGGGAGTCCGCGCCATTATCATTATCGCCTTTTCTATTATGAGTTTTCTGCTGTGCTCGTTTGGTGACGATATGGGTGGCAATGGGCCCGCTTGGATATACATTTTAGGCGTCTTCCTTTCTATGATCTCCAATGCAGTTGTGGCCATCGTCTACGCGTCAAAGAAAAAGCATCCGCGCCTTAGCGCCGAACAGAAGGCCGTCGTCGCGCAGGAAAAGCAGAAGGACGACGACAACGCCGTCAAGAACGTCGAAAAAGAGGAAAAGGACCGCGCCGAATG
Organism: Acutalibacteraceae bacterium; assembly: GCA_045637185.1. Lineage (GTDB taxonomy): Bacteria > Bacillota > Clostridia > Oscillospirales > Acutalibacteraceae > RGIG2206. The sequence goes on along the minus strand of JAZTZA010000085.1, from coordinate 145 downwards.
GCAGGCTTGGTGGGACGTACATAAGTACGAGATCGACGAGCAGATGGATATCCATATGGATATGGCGAAGGCGGCCATCGCCAAGGCTCAGGAGCTGAACACCAAGGTCGAGGAAAGCGACGTTCTGGGCCCGAAAGAAAAGGAT
>JAZTZA010000084.1:0-1719 GCA_045637185.1 Acutalibacteraceae bacterium | reverse complement strand
GGAGACGTTGAGGTTGGCCTGTGTATCGGTACCGCGACGGGGTGCGTTAGGATTGGCACGTCGGCCTCCGCCGAAACCACCGCCGAAGCCGCCGCCGAATATGTTGCCGAACAGGTCGCCGAGGTCCATATCAAAGCCGCCGAATCCGCCGCCGTAGCCCCCTTGGCCTGCGCCGAAGTTGGGGTCAACACCTGCGTGCCCGAACTGGTCGTAGCGCGCCTTTTTATCGTGGTCGCTGAGCACCTCGTAGGCCTCGTTGACCTCCTTGAACATAGCCTCCGCCTGTTTGTCATCGGGGTGCAGGTCGGGGTGATACTTCTTCGCAGCCTGACGGTAGGCCTTCTTTATCTGGTCATCGCTTGCGCTCTTATCAACGCCGAGCACCTCGTAATAATCTCTTTTGTCTGCCAAATGGTTACACCTTCCTCGGAATTGACCCTAACGTCCAAAGCGTCCGCAAGGCAATGCCCTGCGGATGCTCTGTCGGATAAAACCGTAAATTTATTTGTCTGAAACGTCGTTGAAGTCGGCGTCGTAGACGTTGTCGGCGCCTGCACCGTTCGGGTCGCCCTCAGGCTGACCCTGCTGCTGAGCGGCGGCCTCCTGAGCGGCCTTGTAGACCTTCTCGGAAACGGCATAGACCTTCTTCTGCAGCTCTTCCTGCTTGGTCTTGATGCCATCCATATTCTTGTCGGCGATCTCCTTCTTCAGCTCCTCGACCGAAGCGGTGATGCCGCTCTTCTCATCCTCGGTGAGCTTGTCGCCCATATCGGTGAGCATCTTCTCGGTGGTGTAAACGAGCTGGTCGGCGGCATTGATGGCGTCGACTTCCTCGCGGCGCTTCTTGTCCTCGGCCGCATACTGCTCGGCCTCCTTGACAGCCTTTTCAATGTCCTCCTTGGACATGTTGGTGTTGGAGGTGATGGTGATGGACTGCTCACGGCCGGTGCCGAGGTCCTTAGCCGAAACGTTTACGATGCCGTTGGCGTCGATGTCGAAGGTGACCTCGATCTGAGGAATTCCGCGGGGTGCGGGAGCAATTCCGTCGAGATGGAAGACGCCGAGGGTCTTGTTGTCGCGTGCAAACTCGCGCTCACCCTGCAGGACGTGGACCTCTACCGAGGTCTGACCGTCAGCGGCGGTGGAGAAAACCTGACTCTTCTTGGTCGGGATGGTAGTGTTACGCTCGATGACCTTGGTGCAGACGTTGCCCATAGTCTCGATACCGAGAGAAAGCGGAGTAACGTCGAGCAGCAGCAGGCCCTTTACGTCGCCGCCGAGAACGCCGCCCTGAATGGCGGCACCGACTGCAACACACTCGTCGGGGTTGATGCCCTTGAAGGGCTCCTTGCCGATGAAATTCTTGACAGCCTCCTGAACGGCAGGGATACGGGATGAGCCGCCGACCATGAGAACCTTATTGATCTCGGAAGCGGACAGGCCCGAATCGGACAGAGCCTGACGGACGGGACCCATAGTCATGTCGACGAGGTCGCTGGTCAGCTCGTTGAACTTAGCGCGCGAAAGGGTGGTCTCGAAGTGCTTGGGGCCGGTTGCATCGGCGGTGATGAAGGGGAGGTTGATGTCGGCGGTGGTCATACCCGAAAGGTCGATCTTCGCCTTTTCAGCCGCCTCCTTAACGCGCTGCATAGCCATCTTGTCGCCGCGCAGGTCAATGCCGCTCTCGGCCTTGAAGGTGTCGCAGATGTAGTTCATAAC
>JAZTZA010000083.1:0-1683 GCA_045637185.1 Acutalibacteraceae bacterium | reverse complement strand
CCTAAGACCGCTTGGCCTCCGACTTACCTGCTTGTCGGTATAACCGAACTCGTTTCCCGCATATTCAGTTCTAACGGCGCAAAGGCTGCCATCAGCGAGGATGAGATCATCACCTTCGTTGAAACAGCCGAGCAGGAGGGCGGAATCGACGAGCAGGAGAGCGAGCTTATCCGCAGTGCAGTTGAGTTCGGTGATACCACCGCAGGCGAGATCGCAACACCGCGTGTCGACGTGGTCGCCGTTGAATACGGCAGTGAGGTCGATGCCATTACGGGGGTCTTTCTTGAATCGGGGTTATCCCGTTTGCCTGTCTATAACGAGAGCCTTGACAATGTCGTCGGCGTAATCAACCAGAAGGACTTTTTCCGCTTTATCCATACCAAGCAGGGCACCATCGACGACCTGCTGAAGAAGCCGACCTTCGTTACCGAATATATGAAGCTGCAGGACCTTATGGAGCTGTTGCAAAGCACCAAGGAGCACATCGTCTTCGTCACCGACGAGTACGGCGGTGTGACGGGTATCGTTACCTTCGAGGACGTGCTTGAGGAGCTTGTCGGCGAGATATGGGACGAGCACGATGACGTGGTCGAGGATATCGTTGAGATCGACCCGACGAGTTGGCGCATCAATGCCAGCATCGGCTTCGACAAGCTGACCGACAGGTTTGGCTTTGAGGACGAGCGTGATGACGACGAGTTTTCGTCGGTCAGCGGCTGGGTCATGGATGAGCTTGAAAAGATCCCCGAGGTCGACGATGTGTTCGAGTACCGAGGCTACTCGGTGCGTGTCGATAAGACCGACGACCGCCGTGTGCTTGAGATAATAATGACCGCTCTGCCTTCCGAGGAAGAGGAGCAATAAACATAACAAAAAAGGCTGTGCCACTCGGCACAGCCTTTTAGTATTTTTATCAGTCTTGAGTGATGGCCGTTTTGCCACCCATATAGGGGCGCAGAGCCTCGGGAATGAGGATGCTGTACTTCTCGCCGTCGAAGCGGAGATTGTTCTCCATCAATGCGATAAGCATACGGGGCGGGGCAACAACGGTATTGTTGAGGGTGTGGGCAAGATACTTCTTGCCGTCCTCGCCTTTAACGCGAATACGCAGGCGGCGAGCCTGTGCGTCGCCGAGGTTGGAGCAGGAGCAGACCTCGAAGTACTTCTTCTGCTTGGGAGACCAGGCTTCAACGTCGTAGGACTTGACCTTCAGGTCGGCAAGGTCGCCCGAGCAACACTCGAGGGTGCGTACGGGAATATCTAACGAGCGGAACAGTTCGACCGAGTAGCTCCACATCTTGTTGAACCAGTCCATACTCTCCTCGGGCTTGCAGATGACCACCATCTCCTGCTTTTCGAACTGGTGGATGCGGTAGATGCCGCGCTCCTCAATGCCGTGGGCGCCTTTTTCCTTGCGGAAGCAGGGGGAGTAGCTGGTCAGGGTCAGAGGAAGGGCCGACTCATCGTTGATGGTGTCGATGAACTTGCCTATCATAGAATGCTCGCTGGTACCGATGAGATAGAGGTCCTCGCCCTCGATCTTGTACATCATAGCATCCATTTCCTCGAAGCTCATAACACCGGTAACGACGTTACTCCGGATCATATAGGGGGGGATGCAGTAGGTGAAGCCCTTATCGATCATAAAATCGCGGGCATAGGCCAGAACGGCGCTGTGCAGAC
>JAZTZA010000082.1:0-2850 GCA_045637185.1 Acutalibacteraceae bacterium | reverse complement strand
GACGAGATCGACAAGATCGCGCGCAAGTCTGAGAATGCCTCCATCACCCGCGACGTAAGCGGAGAGGGCGTTCAGCAGGCACTTTTGAAGATACTTGAGGGCACCGTGTCCAACGTTCCCCCTCAGGGTGGCAGAAAGCATCCTCAGCAGGAGTTTATCCGCATCGACACCTCGAATATTCTGTTCATCTGCGCAGGTGCGTTTGACGGTATCGAGAAGCTGGTCGAAAAGCGTATCGGCAAGGGCTCGCTCGGCTTTGGCGCCGACATCAAGGATAGCGCAAAGGCCGATAAGGCTGAGCTTTACAAGCTTGCAAATCCTCACGACCTGATCCACTTTGGACTTATTCCCGAGTTGGTGGGCCGTTTGCCGGTTTTGACCTCTCTGAGTCCCCTCGACCGCGAGGCTATGATCCGCATTATGACCGAGCCGAAGAACTCGGTGCTTCGTCAGTATGAGGAACTCTTCCGTATGGATGGGGTCGAGTTGGTGTTTGAACCCGAGGCGCTTGAGGTTATTGCTGACACAACTATCGAACGCAATACCGGTGCGCGCGGCCTTCGTTCAATACTTGAAGGACTGCTGACCAAGGTTATGTTTGAGGTCCCGTCGGACAAATCGGTGACCAAGGTTACCATTACTGCCGACTGTGCCAAGGGATTGCAGCAGCCCGTTTACACCCGTAGCAAAGCGAAAAAGTCGGTTGAGCCGTCATCGGCAAAGACCAAGGGCATTACCGCATAATAGATACTCTTTGCGGCAGGCGGCGATTTATCGTCTGCCTGTCGTTGCTCGTTTTTGGAGGCGAAACTATGAACGTCAATGTTGGCGACAAGCTTGAAATGAAGAAGCCGCACCCCTGTGGTAGTACGGCTTTTGACGTTCTGCGCGTCGGTATTGATTTCCGCATCAGGTGTGTAAAATGCGGCCGAGAGGTTATGGTTCCGAGGGCAAAAATTGAGCGTAATATCAAGAAGATTATCTCCGAATCGGGTCAGGATTAGCTACCTTGATACTGATTTTGACCGATATATATCAAAAGGAGAATGAGATAAAATGTATGATAAATTGAAATTGGTTGAGCAACACTTTGACGATGTTAGCAACAAATTGATGGATCCCGACGTAATTTCCGATCAGGAACAATACAAGAAATTGATGCGCGAACACAAACAGCTTTCGCCTATCGTTGACAAGTTCCACGAGTATGAGAAGACCAAGGAATCGCTTGACGAAGCATATGAGATGCTGTCCGAAGGTGGATTGGACAAGGATTTTAAGGAACTCGTTGAAGAAGAATACGAAACTGCAAAGGCCGATTTGGATAGAATTACCGACGAGTTAAAGGTTCTGCTTTTGCCCAAGGATCCCAACGATGACAGGAACGTTATCGTTGAGATCAGAGGCGGTGCAGGCGGCGAGGAAGCAGCGCTTTTTGCAGGCAGTCTTATGCGTATGTATATGATGTACGCCGAGTCTCACCGCTTTAAGACCGAGATAATCAGCGAAAGCCCGACCGAACTTGGTGGATACAAGGAAGTCAGCTTTATGGTCATCGGCGAGGGAGCCTATTCCCGCCTTAAGTTTGAGAGCGGTGTTCACCGCGTTCAGCGTGTGCCTGAAACCGAGACGCAGGGCCGAATTCACACCTCCACCGTTACGGTGGCCGTTTTGCCCGAGGTCGATGACGTTGAGGTTGAGATCAACCCTGCTGACCTGCAGATAGATACCTACCGCTCAAGCGGTGCAGGCGGTCAGCACGTTAACAAGACCGAGTCTGCCATTAGAATTACTCATCTGCCCACAGGTATTGTTGTTGAATGTCAGGACGAGCGCAGTCAGTTTAAGAATAAGGATAAGGCACTGAAGGTCTTGCGTTCGCGCTTGTACGAGGCGGCTCAGCAGGAGCAGATCGATAAAATTGCAAGCGAGCGTAAAGCTCAGGTTGGCACCGGCGACCGCTCGGAGAGAATCCGTACCTATAACTATCCTCAGGGACGTGTCAGCGAGCATCGAATCGGACTTACCCTCTACCGTCTTGAGCAGATACTCAACGGCGACCTTGATGAGATAATCGATGCATTGATCACCGCCGACCGAGCAGAGAAGTTGAAGGCTGATGCGGAGGAATAATTGATGAATACCTTGCGACTAAACGGCTATACCCCCAATGACGACGGGGTGAAGACAGCCGCGCGTATTCTCCGCGAGGGTGGAATCGTCGCCATTCCTACCGAAACGGTCTACGGCCTTGCCGCCAACGCCTATGACGCAGATGCGATCGTAAAGGTGTTTGATGCAAAGGGGCGTCCGCAGGACAACCCCCTGATCGTACATATCAGCGAGTTTGATCAGATACATCCGCTCGTTACTGAACTGCCCGATACCGCAACAAAACTTGCCGAAGCCTTCTGGCCGGGCCCTCTTACTATGGTATTGCCAAAGAGTGACCTGTTGCCCGACTGTGTTTCCGCAGGGCTTGCAACCGTCGCAATACGTATGCCGTCTGACCCTGTTGCGCGTGCCGTTATCGACGAGAGCGGTTGCCCCTTGGCGGCACCCTCGGCGAACCTGTCGGGCAGGCCAAGTCCCACAACGGCCAACCACGTTGTCAACGACCTTGACGGACGGGTCGACGGCATTTTGATGTCGGGGGATTGCGAGGTTGGTGTTGAATCGACGGTGATCTTGCTTGCCAACGGCAAAAAGCGTTTGCTTCGACCCGGTGGAATAACCCTCGAAATGTTGGAGAGGGTCATTGGTACCGTTGAACTTGATAAGGCCGTTTTGTCCGAGGAGATCACCGAAAACGTTTCCTCGCCGGGTATGAAATATAAGCACTATTCACCC